>JAFVDR010000298.1 GCA_017476165.1 Treponema sp.
ACTCTTTGCTTCACAGGAAACAACATCGCCTTTAACAAAGTCAAACACATCTTTCATTTCCTGACTTTTATTTACCCACCGAGCAGCAGCAACCTTGCAGAATTTTCGAGACAATGCATTTTCATCCCGATTCTTGATGCATTCAAGAATGGAATTCATTTCTGTCCGTGATTTTTCTGCATCATCGGCCTTTGTCGTAGGTACAAATATTCCGGGAGTATATTTAAAGTCGTATACATTATCACGTTCATTCATCATTTCCACAACACCATCATCAAGGCGGTAATCCAACGGCTCCGTCATGGTTTCTATGTCGTTCACCTTGTAGAACCTCATGGAAATGATGCCAATATCATCGAGTTCCACTTCATTGCGCTTGTAGCACATAATGAACATTTCATATTCGGCCTTGTCAGTCTTAATTGTATAGTAGCCTTTGCAGGTAGTCTTGTGGCTCAATCCCATGCCAGTATTCGATTCACTGGAAAAGCCGAGTTCACCCCAGTAAAGAAATTCACCTTCATACAGGGAAAACACATAGTCAATTTGATCCTGTAAATCAGGAGTGTGCTTTAATGTATTCAGGGAAAAGGCACTTCGCATGGTACGCTTTCTGTCGCGAACAAGAGCTTTTACGACACGTTTTGCGTAATAGCCTGCAGAAGATTCTGCACTATTTGGCGAGAACATGCGGTAAAAGTCGCTTGAAAGCATACTTTTTTGCCCCTGTCCGTCTCCATGCATCCACAATGGGATAGCAAACACCTGAGAACAGCACATAACGAAAACTAAACAAAACAAAACTGATCTTAATACATTTTTCATAGAATTCCGAAACCTTTTAAATGTTATCAATTCAATATCGGTATTATTTTTTTTTATTAAAGTATTTTATCAAAAAAATAAAATAAATTAGCAATTAATCATGATGAACGGTATTTTTTTTCAAAAAAATACCTTATAATGACAACATAGAACAGGATATATGAATATTACAGAGTTATATGCAAAGATACACTCACTAATCATAACGTTAAGGGAATCTTACGACAACAACTATGTACAGTCAGAGGAATTTGCACGCCTTTGTGAAGACGCTGGCATTGTACGGATAGTATACGAAGTCACTATTCCTGTAAACAAAATTCATAAACATGAAGAAACCCATTCAGACACAACCTTTTCAAGCGGCAAGGAATACGATGAAGTACACTGTCTAGTGCAGACATTTGCAAACAATACAATGAACACAATCATTCATGCAAAACTGTATTGGGACCTATCGTCCACCCCAGATGAAAGCCTTATGAATCTTTACAACCTGTTCGGTTCATTTTTATATCTGTACCTGTCGCGGGCACGCATGAATTCCGTTCTGCTGGGTGTCATAAATAAAGATTTCCTTACAAACCTTCCATCGCTCGATTTTGTAGAAAAAAAATATGACAGAGAAGTTACTGCATGCGGCAGAACAAACGAATATGCCATAATCTTCGCAAACATCCAGAACATGAAATTCTACAACAAGATGTATGGCTCTCAAATGGGGGACAGCGTCATCAAGAATTTTGCCTCCATCATACGTACTTTCTGCAACGAAGATGAATACATTTCTCGACCAGGTGGAGATAATTTTGTCCTTGCTGTAAAAAAAGGACGGCTTGATTTCATCATTGATAAACTGGAACGTGTTGAACTGTCGATAACAGAAGGTCTTCAGGACAAGCACCGCCAAATCTCTACATGGCGAGGCATTTCCAAGGACAGTACCCAAAATTTGCCGTTCGGAGCACGCATCTACCAGGCATCTGTTGCCCTGAACATTGCAAAAAATGCCTTTCATCAAAAAGTCATCGTCTATACGGAAGAAATTGAACAGTCAAGCATCTGGGCAAAACAGATAATTGCAAACTTTGCAAGCTGCCTTAAAAATAAAGAATACATTCCATTTTATCAGCCGAAAGTACAGATTCAAACAGGTACCATCATTGGTCTCGAAACTCTCGTTCGGTGGAAAAAAGGCAATGACATCCTGCCCCCAAGTGCATTCGTTGGCATTTTGGAATCATACGACCTTGTTCCGTTGCTAGACTTGTACATTCTGGACAAGACCTGTCAAGACTTGCGCAGCTGGATTGACGCAGGCATACAGCCCCCAAGAATTTCATGCAACCTGTCACGCAAGAACCTGTATGACAAAGACATCATAAAAAAAGTCACGGGAATCATTCACAAATACGAAATTCCTGTCGAATACATTGAAATAGAGCTTTTGGAAACAACAAACATCAATGAAACATCACTCCTTATCGCAATGACACGGGAATTAAAAGCCAACGGCATAAAAGTGTCAATGGACGATTTCGGCACTGGCTATTCCTCCCTGAGCCTGCTCAAAGATGTAAATGCAGACATAGCAAAAATAGACAAAACATTTGTAGATGACTGCATTCAGGATAAAAGGACATTTATTCTCATAAAAAACATGATTCAACTTGCAAAGGAGTTGAACATGGAAATAATTGCAGAGGGGGTGGAAACAACAGAACAGGCTAAATTCCTCATGTCCATTGGATGCTCCAATGCACAAGGCTACCTGTACAGCAAGCCAGTACCATACGAAGCAATTACTCCCCACCTAAAGGCGGGAAAGTATCAGCTAAAAATTGATTGACCAATTCTGTTCTTTCTGATATAGTATAAAAGCTTATTGCAAGCAAATCTATTGTTTTGCCAACTTAGCTCACCTGGTAGAGCAGCGCCCTCGTAACGCGCAGGTACTCGGTTCAAGTCCGGGAGTTGGCTGCTTGTGCAAATTATTATGTTATGATGCTTTGCACACACTACGCCCAGCAATGGGATAGCGATATTAAGGCTTTAAAACAAAGCTGTTACATGGTTTGTGACATGGCAAACCCAATAGCAGTTTAGGGGGTGTTAATATGGCTAATGATTCCCCTTTTTCACTTCTAAAACACAAAAAATCAAGCTATGCTAACAGATACCGACTTCAGCAAGAGTTGTAAATAAGTTCTTGTACCGTATATAGCAAGGCAATAATCAAGAAATGTCGAATTTTGCAGAACAGTTTTTTAACGAGACAGAAAGCATATATGCGGCATGAAGGGCTTGCAGAAGAAATTCTCTCAGTTTGCCCTACCGGTGCAGGCAAACTGATCAAAAATGTCCTCATTGAAATTCCATGTCCTATACTTGATTTTTGAGACCCTATTTGCTCGTCTCGTCAAGATTAGCATAGTACGAGTCAACAGTTCGCTTCATATCCATTATGTTCGACACTATCATGTATTTATCGTAAATTGCAAGCTTGTTCTTGGATGCAAATTTATTCAATTCATCACGAGCCTCGTTTACAGAGATGTCAGCCCATTCAGCAATGTCACTTACGGTAAGATAGAACTTGCGCTCCAAATTTTCAGAGCTTGCATCGGCATCCGTATTAATGGAAAGACCATCTTCATCATACATAAGGAAAATGTCAGCAACGCGCACATTCAAGTCTTTTATGCATAGAATCTTTAATGCCCTGCGCTGGCTGTACACCTTGCTTGAAAGCGTTTTCAGTATAGACATGGCTGCAAAACCGTTTTCGACCACAACAGACTTAAAGTTTTCCTTGCCGAATTTCAGGCATGTCACATTTCCACGGGCTATGCATGAAGCATTTCGCGGCATTTCTTCTATAAGTTCCAATTCACCAAAGAACTCGCCAGGACCAATCATGCCGTACAACATCAGTTTTCCATTGACATACTTTTCAACAGAAACCTCTCCGTCCAATATGAAATAGAATGATTTGACCTTTGTAAATTCGGAGATAATCACTTCGCCATCAGCAAAGTTCTTTTTAAAGCGTTCAAAAATGGGAAGAGAAAACTGTTTCAGCAGTGCAACAGAGAAATCAGCGATAGGAGGCTTGTCCGTACCCCAAAACGAAGACTCAACCTTTTCCTGCTGAGACAGCTTTTCATTCGATTGAGCAAGAAGACTGTCTACAGATGCCTTGTTGCACGGTTCTTTTATGTCCCTAAAAATCTTTTCGCACTGATTTTTTGCAGAAAAATACCGCTCATCATCAAAAAGGCACTTGGCAACGAGTTCCATCTGCTCTTCGCGAGAAAGATCCTTGTTTTCATGCTTCAAGAAATGCTCTGTTTTTTCCTGCCACTCAATGAGAGTCTTTGTAAAAACGCCGAACATCTTGGATATAATGGCTTTATTCGTAGAAAAATTCTTTTCAAATTCCTGTAGAGTCAGCATGACAACCTGGCAATCACTGGCAGCTGTTGCCGTTTCTATGCGAAAACGGCGGGCAAGCACACTTTTAAGTCCGAAAAACTGACCTACCGAAATGGTTTCCTTAATGGTTTCATGAGTAACAATATCTGTCTTTGTCAATAAAACAGAGCCAGCCTGAAGAATAAAAATTTTATCAGCCTTGTCTCCCTCAAAAAAAATGACAGAGCCTTTAGAATACGGAACAATTTTTGGCATATCTATTCTCCCACCATGTAAATGGATATTCACCTTTAAAAATTATATCATAATTCATTCAAATATGCTATCATAACCATGAAAAAAAGGACAATATGATAGACTTACATACTCATTCGACAGCTTCGGACGGAATGCTTACGCCCGGTGAGCTTGTACACTATGCAACAGAAAAAAAATTAAAAGTACTGGCACTGACAGACCATGACACGACTGACGGTCTTGCAGAAGCCCAACAACAGGCTCATGCACTGGGAATTACCTTTGTACCAGGCATTGAGATAAACATTGCCTGGCCTACTGGTGAGTTTCACCTGTTGGGGCTTGGACTAAAAAAAGTATCGCAGGAATTGCGCAACATCATTGATTTCCTAAAAGAAGGAAGATTGCAGCGGAACCTCCAAATGGTCGAAAAACTGCAGCAAGCGGGAGTTGACATTACAATGGAGGAATTGCAGCAGCGTTTTAATGCAAACACGCTCGGTCGCCCCCATTTTGCACAGCTGCTTGTGGAAAAAGGAATTGTCAAGGTGCGACAACAGGCTTTTGACAGATTCTTTGCAAAAGGCAGACCCTGCTTTGTTGACAGGGAAGGAGCAGCCCTGCATGATGCCGTAAAAGCAATCAAGTCGAGCGGCGGCATTCCCGTACAGGCGCATCCTCTTTCAATGTATGTATCATGGGGCAAACTGGAAGACAAAATCATTGAAATTCAGCAAAGCGGTGTACAAGGACTCGAAGCATGGCATCCCGGTGCACGTGTTGCCGAAGCAGAAAGACTCGAAGAAATGGCACACAAGCTGGGAATGATTGCCACGGCAGGCAGCGACTTTCATGGCGTAAAAGTCAGGGCTGACAGGCACATAGGAGAAACCGCCGGTGCCAAAAAGATAGACGACCGATATTGGGAAGAAGAACTAAAGCCCGCCCTGCTTCGTCTGCACGGTGATGATGATTTAACG
>JAFVDR010000299.1 GCA_017476165.1 Treponema sp.
AACGACAGGTGGCATTATGTTCATCATTGCAAGTGCAACGTTGTTCTCGTATGTCTGCACGCTATATGGAATTTCGACAGCCGCAGAAAACCTTTTGACTGCCGTTGCCTCAAACAAATTCATCTTTCTTCTTGTCGTGAATGTGATTTTGCTTATTGCAGGATGCTTTATTGATGCAAACTCTGCAATGTACATCTTTATTCCAGTGATGTATCCAGTTTGCCTAAAGCTTGGTTACAGTCCTATTGTGTTCGGTGTTCTTACTACGGTAAACCTGGCCATTGGTCAAGTAACACCTCCCGTTGGCGTAAACCTCTTTGTTGCCATTGGCGTAAAACTAAAGAATGGGTTGAAGGTTACGCTGCAGGAAACATCCCGTGCAGTTGTTCCTATGGTACTTGCAAGTCTTGCCGTGCTTGTCATCTATACGTATTTCCCACGCAAAACACTGACTGCCAATGCCATTGCAGAAGACCTTGTGCAGAGTGAAATTGCCATGTATGACAATGAAATGTATGATGCCAGCGTAGATGCATATCCAAGCACCTGTGAATGGGACAAGGCAACGTGGCATTTTGCTTGTTCTCCGGGCGAAACCTGCACATGGGCAAAGGCAGGAAGATATTTTGCTGCTCTGATGAATGAGTCTACCAACGGCAAGGTAAAAGTTGTTGTCGATGGATTTTCTGACCAGCTTACAAACGGAAGTCAGGCTGACGGCATTGCTTCTCTTATTGAAGGCAATCCTACACAGATTTCCATGCACTCAAATCTTATCTATTCATCGTTTGATGATCGCTTTAATGTTGTTTCATTGCCGTACATTTATTCTGGCTATGATGATGTTGATGAAAAGTTCGATGGCAAGGCTGGCGATATGCTCAAGGACATTCTTGCAGGCATGGGCTTGCACTGCTTTGGCATTGCCGAAAACGGATTCCGCCAGCTGACCAATTCAAAGCGGAGCGTCAAGACTGTCGAAGACATGAAGGGCTTGAAAATTCGTGTTGCAGGGTCTAACTTGCTTATGCAGAGCTATGCATCATGGAATGCAAATGCAACGAACATGAATTGGTCAGAGTGCTATACGGCATTGCAGCAGAACACAGTCGAAGGTCAGGAAAACCCACTCCCTTCTATTGCATCTGCTTCGGTACAGGATGTTCAGTCTCACATCTCCTTGTGGAACGCGTACTATGACTGCCTGTTTTTCTGCATGAATGGAGACGTTTACAATGCATTGACTGATGAGCAGAAAGCAGTCGTAGATGCAAATGCAAAAAAAGCTGTGCAGTATCAGCGTGACATTAACCGCTATGAATGTGAAATGCTCATAAAAGACTGGGAAGACCGTGGCATTATGGAAGTTGTCCATGAAAACGAAGTTGACATGGAAGGCTTTAAAAAAGCATGCAGTGGTGTTGCAGATTGGTATAAAAACCAGTTGGTTTCTGTTGACGGCTATGACAGGGAATATGTTGAAGAACTGATTGGCTTGTTCAGCAAGTAACATGCGCCACCAAAAACTCGCTTTGTGCGAGTTTTTGAGTTTGCTTGCAGCTAGACCTTAAACAAGTCTATTTGATTTCCTATCTTTTTAATAGATTCCTGTACCTGACCTGCAATCGTCTGGAGTACAGAACCTGTTTCATTTATCCTTTTGGCTCCAATTGCCATTTCGTCCATGCCGGACTTCATTGTTGAAGTAAAGTCCTGCAACTTTCCGATTTCATGCAGGATGGATTTGTTGCCTTCGTTCATTTCTGTTGCCGCATTGCGGACTTCTACCGTACTGTCGTTCATGCTGTGCAGGGTGTCTGTAATCTGTCGGGAACCTTCTTTCTGTTCTTCCATAGCAGCTTTAATCTGCACGACAAGCTGATCTGTTTCGTTAATTTGCTGCGATACAGCTGAAAATGCGTTGCTTGAATCAGCCGAGACTGCGACTACCGTCTTTATGGAGTCCTGTATGTTTTTCAGCTGGTCTCCGATGGTTTTTGATTGCTGGCTTGATGTTTCAGAAAGCTTTCTGATTTCATCTGCAACAACGGCAAAACCTTTGCCAGCTTCTCCTGCATGGGCAGCTTCGATTGCCGCATTCATTGCCAAAAGGTTTGTCTGCTCTGCAATATTGGAAATGGCGGCATTTGCTTCCTGCAGCATGACGGACTGTTGCTCGATTTTCTTTATCTGACTGTCTACGGACTGCTGCTTTTCAATACCTCCCTGAGCATCTTTTTCCAGATGGGAGAATGACGATGCCATTTTATCTACAGAGTGGTTTACGGATTCAATGTTGCCTATCATTTCTTCTACGGCAGCAGATGCCTGTGTGACCCCCGCAGACTGGCTTTCAATCATGTGCCGCAGGGACTCTATGTTGGATGCGATTTCAGTTACGGCACTGGCAGTTTGGTTTACACTGCTTACCTGATTCTGTATCTGGCCGTGCATGCTTTCAATGTTGGAAATAATCTGTGTAATGGATGATGCCGTATCCTGAGAACTGTTGCTCATCTCGATTCCAGCATTGTTCAGTTCATCCTTTGATTTTTTGATATCGCCGATAATGTTCTGGAGCTTTTCGGTAAACTGGTTGAAACCCTTTACGACATTGCCTATTTCATCATGCGATGTCACTTCGATGCGCTTTGTCAAGTCGGCATTGCCACTTGCGATCGATGTGATGGAACTTTTTACGGTCAGCAGAGGCTTTATAAGCATTGAAAGAAGCACCAGTATGATGAGCGATGAAATAACGATTATTCCTATTGTAGCTACAATGACAGAGCCTTTCATTGCAGACAAGGTTGAAAAGTAATAGGCGTAAGGAGCAACTGCAAAAATAGTCCAGTCTGTGTTGGGGATTCTTTTATAGGAAGCAATCAGGTGCATTTTTATGTTCGGATCGACAAAATCTTCAATGTCTTCTCTTCCTTCAAAGATGTGATTCAGGATAAGTCCCAGTCCCTTTGAATCGTCAAGCGCGCCGCTGCTGTCACTTTCGTCAGTATTGTCGTTTGCATTTGCTATGGTTGTCTTTGTTTTGTAATTTATGACAGAAGGATGCATGCCGCCTCCCATGTCAATGTTTTTTATGGTATCATAAATGGTGTTTCCCGATATGACCATGACAATTGCACCGATGGGCTGACGTCTACTGTTGTAGACAGGTACGCTGTAGTGCTGGAGTACGGAGTTTGTAACGGAACTTAATGCAGGATCGGAAACAAAGTCCTTGCCATTGAATGCCTGCTGAAAATAGGGGCGGCTTGCAAAATTCATGATTCGGCCGTCTGCAACAACGGCATTTCCGTCCTTGTCATAAAAGGCGATGTTTTCATAGTTTTTTCCCATTGCAGAAGCAATTTCCGACAATTGAAAGTTTTTGTCCTGCAATGAAACGGTTTCATCTTTCAGAAACTTCTGTTCTGCAAGAAAATGAAGTGCTGTAAATTGCTTTGCGTTTATGGCAGCAATTTGGTTTGCAAGGTCTTCCGAATGAGCTGTAAGCAGGCTGTGTACGGTAGTCGTCATGCCTTTTGATGAAATCCTGTACGCTATAATTCCTATTGTTATATTTGCTAAAAGAATGACAGTCAAAAATAATGCTAGTAATTTAACGGACAGGGATATTTTTTTCATAGATGCTCCTTGAATACTGTTATAGTATCCTGTTATTTATAGTAGTGTATTTTGATTTCTGATTCAATTATTATTTAAGTTAAAAAAATGAAATGATATTCTTATAGATATGAAACTACTAAATGACAAATTGATTGATTTGAGGTACTACCTTGAATCTCTTGAACGAGTTGCGGTTGCCTTTTCAAGTGGTGTAGATTCAACATTTCTGCTGAAAGTTGCCCATGACGTATTGGGTGATAATGCTGTTGCCGTTACGGCTTCATCTCACTCTTTTCCTTCGAGGGAGCAGCAAGAATCCATTGAATTCTGCAAAAAGGAAAACATCCGCCATATTTTGTTCGAGATAAATGAATTAGAAATTCCTGGTTTTGACAGAAATCCAAAGAACAGGTGCTACCTGTGCAAAAAGGATTTGTTTTCCCACATGATTGCCATTGCCAGTGAAAATGGCATTTCCTGTGTGTGCGAGGGAAGCAATGTGGATGATATGGGAGACTATCGCCCTGGTTTGCAGGCCGTGGCTGAGCTTGGCGTAAAAAGTCCGCTTCGGTACTGTGGCCTGCACAAACAAGAAATTCGCGCCCTGTCAAAGGAAATGGGGCTGTCCACATGGGAAAAGCCATCGTTTGCCTGTCTTGCAAGCCGCTTTGTGTATGGACAGACCATTACTGCTGAAAAGCTTGGCATGGTGGACAAAGCCGAACAGCTTCTTGTGGATTTGGGGTTTCTGCAAGAGCGAGTGCGAATTCATGATACCCTTGCACGCATAGAAGTATTGCCAGATGATTTTATGAACATCATTGCGTACAAGGATGAAATTGTCGATGCGTTCAAGAAAATAGGCTTTACCTATGTATCCCTCGATTTGCAGGGATACCGCACGGGGAGCATGAATGAAACACTGCGTGCAGAAATCCTGTAATTTTTTTTGAATATGACATACACGTGTCATATTTGCCGTTGTATACTTTCTACATCGTGGGGTGAAGCAACTTGCCTTGTTCCATTCCATTCTAAAATGAGAGGTATTGTATGACGTATGAAATTGTAGAGCTGAAGGAGAAAATTGTAGCAGGTTTTTCTGCTGTAACAAGCAATGATGCCCCTGACATGGGTGAAAAAATCGGAGGACTTTGGCAAAAACTGTACAGTGGAACAGCTCAGACCATGGCGGATAAGGTGAATGCAAAGGCAATCGGATTGTACTGCGATTACGGCGTGCCTACTGAAAAATCGTACACAGTGCTTGCTGGATGCGAAGTCAACTCAAAAGGTGCTGCAGAAAAACAAGGACTTGCCGTAAAAGTCATTCCTGCTGGACGATACGCACGATTTGTCGTGAAAGGAGATGTTCGATTGGCTGTAGGAAAGGCATGGGGCGAAATTTGGAACACTCCTCTTGAACGCACCTTTACGGGTGACTTTGAAGAGTATCAGGAAGACAGTGATGGCAAGACTGCTACTATCTTTATCTATATTGCAGTAAAATGAATGCATGACAAACACCGAAAACCTTTTTGAACTTGTATATATGCTTATGGACAAAAAGCAGATGACTGCCAGGGAACTGGCATCTCATTTCGGTGTTTCTGCTCGGACAGTTTACCGATGGGTTGACTGCCTGAGCATTGCCGGCATTCCTGTGTATGCTGCAAAAGGCAGTGGGGGTGGCATACGGATAGACGAAGCCTATGCACTGGACAAAACTGTGTTGACAGAAGAAGAAAAACAGAGTGTTGTTGCTTCTTTGAATGCACTGCAGGCATTGACAGGTGCAGAAAGTTCTGCTGCAAAAAAATTGCGGTCTCTTTCCAGCAGGAATGCAGATTGGCTTGAAGTTGACTTTGGGACATGGAATCCTTTGGGAAGATATGTCAAAACCGTTTTCGATGTCTTGAAAGACGCTATCCTGCATGGTACCATCGTTACCTTTGATTATTTTTCAACGGAGGGTCATACGCTCCGCAGGACATTCCATCCATGGAAAATCGTGTTTAGGGGGCAGGCGTGGTATGCATTCGGATGGTGTGAGCTTCGAAGGGAAGAGCGGTATTTTAAATTAAGTCGCATACAGCATATCGTAGACACTCACAGACCTTCTTCCGTGCAGCCTCGCAAGCGTTCTGCAGCAGAACGCAGTCTTGATGATGGGTATGCGGGTACAGAAATGGATGAATATTCTGCTCCTGTAATTCCTCTTACGGTAAGGGTACGTTCTTCCGCCGTGTATAGGATTATGGATGAATTCTTTGTCGAAAAAGTGCAGACGCTCTCTAGAGAAGAAACTGTCGTGACCGTACAGATACCTGATTCGTATTGGCTGGACAGTTGGATTTTAAGTTTCGGCACGAACATGGAAATTCTTGAACCGCGTTCTGTAAGGGAGCGGATTGCTCGCATTGTAGAGCAGATGCATAAGAGGATGTAATGCATAGTGTAGAAGCAAAGTCGATACTGTCTGCCAGCAACGGCATGAATGTGTATAGGGGGTGTTCCCACGGATGCATTTATTGCGATGCACGAAGTTCGTGCTATCATACTCCTGTTCCCTTTGAGGACATAGAAGTAAAAGCAAACGCACCATTGCTTTTGGACAGGGCGCTAAGCCGAAAACGAAAGCAGTGCATGATAGGAACGGGTGCCATGAGTGATCCATACATTCCGTTGGAAGAAACGCTGTGCATCACGAAAAAATGTCTGGAAGTCATTGAAAGGCACGGCTTTGGACTTGCCATCCAAACAAAGTCAGACTTGATTTTGAGGGATACACAGTTGCTTTGTGCCATTAACAGAAAGGCAAAGTGCGTTGTCCAAATGACTTTGACGACCTATGACGAATACCTGAGCCGCATCATAGAGCCTGCCGTATGTACAACAAAGCGTCGCATTGCCGTTCTTGATGCCATGCACAGCCTAGGAATTCCTACCATCGTGTGGCTGTCTCCTATACTTCCGTTCATCAACGATACCATGGAAAATATCCAGCCTATTCTGGATGCCTGCGTACAATGCGGTGTAAAGGGAATCATTTGCTTTGGCATGGGACTGACTTTGCGTGAAGGAAACAGGGAATACTTTTATGATGCCTTGGACAAACATTTTCCGGGAATGAAAAAGAGATACGTGCAGGAATTCGGCAGTGCCTATGAAGTGCCCAGCCACAATACAACGCAGTTGATGACCTATTTCCATCAGTTTTGCAAGGAGCATCGCATTCTGCATACTCCTGAATCATGTTTCGCATACATGAAGGAATTTTCACCTCAACTCAGTTTGTTTTAGAGGCAGCCTATAGACAATATGTAAGTCATGCAGTCCTGCTTTCCTCAACATGACGACCCGTTGCTGATTTCAGCATACTTTTTTGTAACACAGCCGATGTTTTGTCAGTTGGCAAAATCACTAATAGGCAATTGGCGAAATGCTCAATAGACAATAGACGGAATCGCCAATAGTCAATAGATGAAGTTACCGATAGCCTATCGGTAAAGTTACCGACAGCCTATCGGAAACCAGTGTAATCAACTTAGACACATTTGTTTACGAGACTAGAATTGACGGACACGACGAGGAGAGCCTCCACGGGCAATTTCACACACATCGCCAAGCCGCACCGTTTTCCAATTTTCACTTTTCAATTCTCCATTTTCATTTTCGGTTCGACTTCACTCACCGAACACGCCCAATGAACAAGACGGTTGCTGTGCATGGTTGCTGAGCGAAGCCGAAGCACATCTTTTCAATTACTATTTGGTAAAGTATACCCTGATTTTCCCATCTTTTCTACGACCAGCAAGAATATAACTAAAAAGGAAAGAACTCCTTTTCGGGATTCTGCAAGCCTTCAGTTTCCAATACCATAAGGATTCCCTCTGTGTTACTAGAACGGAAAAACATTTAGTACTGAAACAGAAAATATACCAGTAGAAACCCTAAATAAGCATAAAAATCAAGTTTAAACTACAAATTTTTTATTTTTTTTGTCGAAATCGTGCAAAAAAATACACATCTTGGATATTACATATACAGAGGACATGTATATGAAAAAAAATAAAACCATTTGAAAAACTTGAATTTTATGATGATTTCATGTTTGGACTTGTAATGCAGGACAAAAATCTTTGCCGTGAAGTATTGGAGTGCCTTTTGGGCATAAAAATAAGGCATCTTGAGTATGCCGAGCCTCAGAAGCATTTTAAGCCGATGTATACTGCACACGGGATTCGCCTTGACGTGTACGTAAGTGATGGCAACACTGTGTATGATGTAGAAATACAAAACCGAAACGAGCATGACATGGGCAAACGCACTCGTTACTATCAGTCCATGCTAGATGCGGACTCCCTTTTGAAAGGACATGCCTATTCTGAGCTGAAAAAGACTGTAATTGTGTTTTTAAGCCGTCGCCATATATGGCGCTTTGATACCTTTCAAAAAAGGAATTCCGTGGTATACTGTAACAAGGGTATGCCATGAGGATGCAAGCGTAAATCTTGCAGATGCTGCAAAAGACATAATTTTTAACTGCACTGCATACGAAAAGGTTGTGAATTTTGACCAAAGAGCATTATTGAAGTTTATTCAGACTGGCATAGCTGAGTCCGACTTAACAAGGAGGCTTAATGATATGGTAGAAAAGCAGAAGAAAATTGAGGCTAATAAGAAACTGTATTTTACTCGGAGCCTTCATGATTATGATGTGAAGAATGAAGGTAGGAGAGAAGGTCTTCGTCTTGGCAGGCGAGGAGGACGAAAATCTGGCAGAAAAGAGGGCATAGAAGCTAAAGCTATTGAAAGTGCCCGAAAACTTCTTACAATGAAGGTTCTTACTCATGAGCAGATTTCAGAGGCTGTAGGACTTCCGTTGGAAAAGATAGAAGAGCTTGCTCTGGAAATCAATACTGCAAAATAATGAAAAATGTTGCTGTTTATGTGCATCCCAATTATTGGACACTTTAACGATGCTGATTTTAAGGACTGATTCCTGAATTGTAAAGGGGGCAGTCCTTTTAATTTAACATTAATTCTCTTTTCATTGTACCAAGACAAATATTCAATCAATTCTTTTTTGAAATGCTCGACAGAGTCAAACTCCTGTAAATAAAAAAGTTCTGATTTTAATAAACCAAAGAAATTTTCCATTACCGAATTATCAAGACAGTTCCCCTTTCGGAACATGCTCTGTCTAATTCCTTTTTCTTTCAGACGCTTCTGATAATCATATATCTGGTACTGACATAAAAAACAGAACTCTGTCTGCAATTTTCAGAAAACAAGTGCGTTAACGTACAGATTTTAAGCCACAAAAACTCTTGTAAAATTCACTAACCTGTGGTATAAAATATAAAGACTAAGAAAAGATTAGAGAGAATCATAAAAAAAGTATGAACGAATGTCAGAAACTACTTGACATGAAAAACATTCTCCTCAACAATCGCCTGTCGCCTGTCGCCTGTCGCCTGTCGCCTGTCGCCTGTCGCTGCGCGAACTCATCGAGTTTGCTTTGCAAACTCGCTCTTTACAGACTGTGCTACGCAAGATTGCGATTGTCGTTACACAAGTTTATGGCGTAAAGAATATTCAAAATACAACAATCGATTTCCTCTCATACAAGCCTCTGGAGACGCGATTAGTCGCGTCTCTGGAGGCTGTAGTTTTTGTAAAAAGGAGATGTCATGAGTAAACCAGAACAAATAAGAGCATTTGTTGACTCTTTTCAGAGTCTGCTCAATGCCAACAGGAAGGATGTAGACCGTATAAAACGAGAGTCTCGGTTACTAAGCATCCGTTACAAGCTGACGCTGGATTTGCGTGTCAGCATAGAAACGGAGTATTCTGACACCAAGACCCCGGATGTAAGGGAGTGCTATGAGCGTCTTTTTAAATTTCTTGACTTGTGGAATGTTTATGAAATCTGTATGTCCTATGGCGAAAGACTCGGAATGACTTCGAAAAGCCATGAATGGAATTCGGAATTTCTAAATGAAGACGGTATAAAAGAATTTCTTACCGCACAGGAGGGGGCTTTTAAAAAACAGTTTCTTGATTCTGAAAAGAATGTACAGGAATACAGGGAATATCTTTCGCACTTCGCAGATTTGCCTGCCATTTGCAATGGTAACAAGGACAAGTATAAGAAATATCTTTCTCAGAATGCGGAAAACTTTGACTACAGGCAGCTGCTGTTTATCCAGTACATGGAGAGAAATGCCTATTACCACGGTGGAGAGGCTGCCAGAGCTGGAATCCATTACAGCTACAGGAAAAAGCAGCTTGCTTTCTTTACAGAATTCTTGACGCAGTTCGTGGCTATTCTTGGTGCAAGGCTGTTTGTCATGGAGAAAAAATTCTTAGATACAAAGTATAATACGGAGGAAATCGTATGAAAGTAAAAAGAGGGGCGACTGCATTGCTTTGCTTTGTGCTTGCATCAGGAAACCTTATGTATTCCGAGTCGCTTTCGGAAAAGTTTAAGAAAGCGAAGAATCAAGTTGTTAAGGAATTTAAAGACAAGACTGAGCAGGAAAAGAAAAAGGACAGTTCCCAGAAACAGGAACAGAAGGAATCTGATGCTTCTAAAACACAGCAAAAGCAGTCTAATAAGACGGCCGACGCAAAGCAGCAGAAAAAGCCAGCCAACACCAAGGCAGCAAAGCTTGAAGCCCTCAAGCGGAAAGCTCTGGATGCGTATGAATTCCCCGAGCAGATGGTTGCAAGGTATGAGGAAAAGAAAGGTACAAAAATTTTGTCCGCTTTGACTCCTGTGGATGCGTTTTATGTCAACAAAATAGGACTGGATCAAGATGATATTAATCTTCTCATGGAATGGGCAAGTGCTCCGGAGCGCGGAGAAAATGGATATGATTTTGAGGACTTTAGAACATCTGAAACAAGACTACCTATGAAGCTTTGTAATGCATTGAGCGAGCTTTGCGGGCTTACTCCCGTTTATTGGGAACTTTATGACGACGGAACACTTCATCCTGTAAGAGTTAACTCAAAGTACTACAACGCTAAGCTTGCACACTATTTTACTGGGGGATCTGGGGCTTTATACCATTATACTTCCAAAATAGTAAGTCCGGTTATTGATACCTCTCGTTATTCAAATCACGTAGTAATTATGGAGACAGGTGGGTTTTCTAGTCCTACGGTTGACGAACTGAACATAATCGAGGTGTCTGGAAAACTAAAAGGGGCTTCTGGAGGCTTTTGTATCCGCAAACAGGGCAGTATCAATTCAAACGCGGGAGAACAATAATCATGAAAAAGATAAAACATATATTCAGCATTTTGCTTGCTTTTGCAGTAATCTTGCCCGCTACAGCTCAATCCGTACCGGCGGGCAGCAAGATAACCGTCGGTACGCCAGCCTTTCAGAACGGCGGCGAGGCGGACACCTGGGTGCCCATTTATGTGCAGGGGCAGCTGACCACGGACTTCCAGAACTATTCGGGGCTTACCGTCATCGACCGTCAGGCAGCACGGCAGCTGATGGAAGAGCAGAAGATAAAGGAGCAGAACGCATACATCGCGGGCAGCGAGGATGAAATCCAGTATGCCGCACTCGTTGATGCGGACTACCTTGTGAGCGTCATGCTCATAAAGACCGGCTCATCCTTTTCGCTCCAGTGCAGCATCCAGAGCGTAAAGAGCTCCTCTCTGGTCGGCAAGGTTTATTCTGCCCCGAACCTTTCTGAAACTGACTTGAGCAGCGGCAGCGCGGTTCACAAAGCAAGCTACGAGCTACTGAGCGGAATAGGAGTCCCTGAAGACAGCCTTTTTATGCTCAAGGATAACAGCAACAAGCAGCAGGCAGAAACTGCGGCGAATGTCTTTACCGCAAAGGGCATGGCGGTTGAGCAGCAGGGTGGCAGTATCGTACAGGCTATGGCGTATTATCAGAAGGCGGTCGGCTCCAGCAGTGCGATTACAGAGGCTGCTTCCCGTCTGGATGGGCTTACATCTCAGATTTCCGGTGTGAACCTTGGTGAAACGGCGATGAAAGACATGAAGCTCCGCAAGCAGTGGCAGAAAATCTGGGAAGATATGATTGCATATACTAAAGACTACTGGGCAGATGTCGCATACGACCCGTCCCTTCTGGACTTTAAAAACCCAAATTATGAGAAAGGAACGATAGACCTTGTCCTTCCCATAACGGCGCGACTGAACCCGGAAGTCAAAGATTTGTGGATTCGTCTGATTGATGCCTATGTAAAAACACCAAAGCAGGGCGACTGGAAGCTGGATAATTTTTACGATTGGGGAGACGTACAAAAGCGCATCAAGCCAGAAATCGCAATGGCAATCTATAACAGTGACGACGTTTGTATAGGTCATGCGAAAGCTACTTATAATCTTAGTTGGTGCGATGGGTCAATTGGTTTTTTCTGGGGCGTAAAAGAATTACGTGCAGAAAAGGTTAATCCGGAACTGATTACAGACAGCCTGTCGGTAAAGGTTGAGACCAACAGCCCAGGCGGCAGAGTCAGGGCAATGCAGTCAAAAAAGCTGTAGTTCATGGGCTGGTCGCATAAGAAACTAATCACTTTGCGACTGTCACTTTATATTATTCTCAAATTTACATACGGGGTTTATCCCCCCAGATAAGGAGTTTATTCTATGAAAAAGACAAGATTTGTCACAGTGCTTTGCACCATGTTGCTTGCATTTTTTGCAGTGCTGCCACTGGCTGCAGCAGAAAAGACCACGGAAGAAATTGTTGACTGGAACGGCAGGCTGGAGGGCGAGGAGCAGGTTCCCGCATGGCTCCGTACCATCAGGCGTGGTAATGCAGTCAACTACTGTCAGGAAATGGGACTTATGTCAAAAATCAACCGCGAGTGGATGGTTCCCACAGGCAGCCAGTCTTACATCGGTTGGGAAGACGGTCTGGTAGCTGCCCGTGCCACGGGCTTTATGGCTGTGGGTCAGACGATTGCGACACAGATAAGCTCTTCAATCGGCTCCAGCCTGAGCGACGGTGCAAAGAGCAACATCCAGAGAATCTCGCTTTCAAGCGTGACTAACGTGACGGGACTTCAGTTTGAGGGCTACCACTGGTACGAGGTTGTAAAGGATGTCGTAACAGGTCAGGACAGGAATGGCAAGCCGGTAACGAGCAAGCAGCACGTATGGTATGTATACGCGTTCTTTTCAATGGATAGGCAGACATACAACACCATGCTCAAGCTGGCCCTCCAGCAGATTTGCCGCGACTCAGGCTTTACGCGCGAGGAAGCCACGCTCATCGCTGCCCGTGGACTTGAGGCTCTGGATGAAAAGTACCGTGCAAAGGAAGAGTTCCAGCAGAAAATCGAGCGGGAACAGCAGGAAATGCGCCTTGCATGGCAGAGGCAGCAGATGGGCATCCAGCAGTCGTTTGTAAATCAGCAGATTGACCATGGCGACCGCATAATGACAATGGCGGAGCAGAACCAGCGCAATCAGAACGACCTTGCAAACCGCAATGCCTCTAATCTTTACAATCAGCAGACGATGGGCAAGGTGAACAGCAATCAGATTGCCAACCGCAATGTAGATACCCAGCAGCAGCAGATTCAGTCTACCACAGAGCAGTTGCAAAGCCGCGACAACGCTGTACAGGAGATGGCACGTGCCAACGCTGCCTCTAACGCAACGCAGTCTGTGGCAAAATCTGCAATCCTGGCGGAGGCTGCTGCTCAGACAGGAAGCAACCAGACGCCTGCATCTGTTTCTCATGAAGAGACGACAATCATGAATGATCCGCTTGCCATGCTCTTTAGCATGTAATACATGCGTTGCTTATGAACTCTTGTCTGTACCGTCCTCTGAATGGGCGGTATGGCTTTCCTAGGATTTTTTTATGAGAACATTGCAGAGAATAATGACTGGCATAGTCCTGTTTTTTTCGGCAGGCCTCCTTTTTGCAGCCCCGGATGAAAAGCCTGCATGGGTGACTGACTGGCGCTCGATGTACCCTGATGAGGCGTACATTGCGCAGGTGGGAAAGGCCATGGGCAAGAAGGCATCCGAAGAGGCAAGAAACAATGCCGCAAACACCGTGGCACAGTACCTTCAGACAACCGTGCAGTCAGAGGTGCATACAAACACGGAGTTTAAGACGGAGACGCGTGCCAACGGCACTGTCGCAACATCAACCAAAAAGACGAACAGTCAGGACATAACGCTGTCCGTAGACTTTACGCTCAGCTCGCTTGAGTTTACGGAGCCATGGTATAACAAGAAGGAAAAGGCATGGTACTGCCTTGCCTACGTCTCACGCGAAAAGGCATGGGAGCAGTACCGCCCCACCTTGCAAGCTGCACGTGACAAGCTCTTTGCCTTTTACGATGCGGCGAAAAAGACTGAGGAACCGCTGTACAGGATTCGCTACTATGCGCAATCGCTTGAGTACGAGCAGCCTTTCTACGAGGCGTATTCATTCTCTCGCCTGTATTCCGCATCACTTACAGAAAAAAATTACGGTTCTGACGCGGAGTTTGTTTCTGGCGTGAGGGCACGGAGTGCGGAAGAGAAAAGCCGCTGTACGTTTGCGATTGAGGTTTCTGGAGACGTGCAGTCATTTGTGTACCAGAAACTGAAGGATGTGCTGAGCAGTGAGTACACTGTAAAGAACAAGGGAGAGGATGCCGCTTACACCGTGAATGCTGAGCTGATTCTTTCTGATACTCCTTCTGGTGACCTGCACTTTATAAGTCCTTCGCTAGAGCTTTCCGTAGACGGCAAGAGTGCGACTGTGTTCTCTTATGCAAAGACGGCTGCAAACTTTCACGGTCTTAGGGAAGACATTGTAAAGGCTAAGGCCGCAAGGGCTGTTGCCGATGAGGTAGGAAAGTCTTTTATGAAGGAGTTCACCGATACATTGGGGAAAGACGCGGACGATGCTCTCTCACAGCTTCTTGCGATGTAAAAGTATAAGATTCTGTTGCTGCTTTTTATTTGTTGCAGCAGAATCTGTCTTATCAATATCAAAAAAATACTATAACTAAACAAAAAATTACTAATCACTTTTGCATTTTCACTTTATATTATTCCTGCAAAAATGCAAGACCAAAAGGAGGAAAACATGTCATTACCTTTTGATGAAGAGATTTTTAACTTTACTGATTTTTATATTTACATGTTCGAGAATGCGGCTAAGACAGATTATATGATTTACGAGGGCAACTGCAAAGCCAATCTTGTAACTGAATTTCCGTCTGAAAAGCGGCTTTTCACAATAACAATTCCGCCGTTTTGTACAGGGCTGGCAAAGCTCGGTGTGTTTTTAAAAGATTTCAGCACTCTATTGAACGAAATGCTAGTAAAATGGAACAGAGATACCGTTCAGAGGTTTTACACAGAAACGATGCAAAAGTTTTTCCCCGAATATGTGGCGGATTATGAGCTGGGATTTTATGAAAGGAAAGGCTTTTTGTACTGTACGGTTCAATACACAGAAGAAGGACATCAAAAAGCGTTCGGCAGGGGCTGGAATGGTACATCGACAGCACATGAAATGATGTGTGACTATGGGCTGCCTCCGTCACGGTTAATGTTTCAGGAACATGATTCCGTAACACATGAAAGTGTAGAAGACAGATTGCGCAAGGAAATTCGCCGTCTGAAAAAATCTGGTCAATCAACTAATTTGAAGCAACTAATATAAATAACAAAAGGAGGCATGATTTTTGAGAAACTGCCAAAGGCGAACTCGGACGACAAGGAGCATCTTTTTGCGCTTGTGGATCTCATAGTCAAGATGGCGGAAAAAGCCAGACGTGAGGGAATTCTTGCACTTGAGGAAAAACTTTACGATGACGATTTTCTGCCGTCTGGTTGCGGAGAAAAGGAGAACTTCCTTATCAGGCAGCTTTTCAGGATGCTATGTGACGGCATTGAGGGAACTCTGATTGCCGAATTTGCACGGAACTACGTTGAATCAGTCAATGCTGCTGATGAAAAAGATCCGTCCCTGCTTGCGCTAATGATTGGAACTACTGGCATTCTTCGCATACAGGAAGGTGTTAATCCTAATGTCGGAGGACAGTGTCTTGCGGCAATGATGGGGCATCCTCTCTGCGAGGAATATATCGAGACTCATCTAAGCAAGGATTAGAGGGGTGAACGTGAAACTTTTTGATAGGCGACCAAAAATCGCATCCTGCAGCAAGCCGGATGATAAAGAGCATTTTTTTGCGGTGGCAGATCTCATGGCATATATGTGCGGAAAGTCCCGTCAGTATGGTGCGGCTGTTTCTGTTGCAAGTGGCAAGGACAGGTACCGCTTTATAAGCTTTCTTATGCTGGACGCTTTCTTTGACGGTGACTCGCTCAGGCTTGCTGACGGAGAGGATTTCCTTACGGAGACAGAGAGGTTTTTCTTCTCCAGACTTTTGAGGATTCTCATAGATGGAAACCGTGAAAGTGAGCTGATTGACTTTGCCAGATGCTACCTGGCTTCGCTTGAATCTTCAGGGCAGCTATCGCTGTCACTGGTAATCGGGGCAGAAGCAATTGTTTCCATGAAGACACTGGAGCTTTCAAATTCTGTCGGTCCTTATACGTATATGGCATACTATCTTGGAGGCATGATGGGGCATCCATTCGTGGAGAAATACATTCAGGACTTTAAGAACGGAACTTGGTTTGGTAGCGATGACTACTGCAAGCACGTCAATGCAAGGTTTCCTAAAACAGAACTCCTTAGGAAGGAGCGACTTATCCGATTGGAAAAGTTTCGCCGTGAAAAAGCCCTGCTTGTACTTTTTGGAGCTGAACATAAGGGGCATGACGACATAGCTCCTGTTTCCGTGCAGGATGAAAAGACAGGTACAACTCTTTTCTTTACCGACCTTGCAAGGCTTGGCAATGCAGAAACACAGCTTTTGCTAAAGCATCTTTTTCTTAAGGACTTAGGATTGTGGGATATTAATGGTTCTATGTATCCTCAAAGCGCGCGGTCTGTATGCGCAAAGTTCTTTCAGAACTTGCCTGTTCGGGTTGCAGAAGACTTTCATGGAACAGGAAGCAACGGTAACGACTGGTATGCAGAGGAAACTCAGAAAAAAATCCTTGAAATAGCTCTGACTCTTATACATGAAGAAAAAATACTGTCTCCTTCCGCAAAAGACGAGCTTATCCGTTATTATGAAGCTGATGAAGAGGCAGAAAAGACTGATGAGCCTCTGTTTTTTGACGAGGAACTTCCCTGCGATATTGATGAAGTGGGGGTTAACTTTGATGATGAATCCTGCAAGTTCTGTTTTACAGATTTTGCAGACATGGAAGACCGCTCTATACAAAAAATCCTGCGCGAGGTTTCTCAGTATGGCCTGGCACTTGCCCTTATGCCAAAGAGTGCGGTAAAAGTCCGTGAGAAAATCTTTTCTAATATGTCAGTGAGGGCTGCGGAAATGCTCCTGGATGATATTCGCTCGCTGGATATGGCACGGAAAGCGGATGTTATGGACAGTCAGCAGAGGCTGCTTTCACTTGCGTGCCGCCTGAGGAATGCCAAAGAAATTCTGTTCCCTGGCGAAACGTGGTATTTTGGTGAAAACTACATCAAGCAGATTAGCGTTACGGACGAAAAGAGCGGCAAGACACTGTGCTTTGCAGACCTTGTGGAACTTTCGGACGAGGACATGCAGAAAGTCTTGAGCAGTATCGACATGCAAAAGCTCTTAGTCAGTCTTTTTCCAAAAAACGCACAGACAGTCTATGAGAAAGTCATGAACTGCCTGCCAAAGAAGACAGCGTCCTTGCTCCGTGAGGATATAGAGTTCATCAATTCTGTAGGCAAAGCTGAAGTGGAAGCTGCACAGAAGCATGTCCTTTCAGAGGTAATGCACATTTTAGGGCAGCCTTAAGCTACAACACTTACCGCAATATTTATGAGAGTGAAAGAGGCATCGTTGAAAAAAGCCTGTTCCCATGTTAGAATAATGATATGGTGAACAAGAGAAAGATGCCGATCGGCATACAGGACTTTGAGACGCTTCGCACGGAAGGCTATGTCTATGTTGACAAGACAGCCGTCATTTACGACCTTGTACAGAATGGCAAACCTTATTTTCTAAGTCGTCCGCGCAGATTCGGAAAGAGCCTTCTGGTGACTACACTGGAAGCCTATTTCAAGGGCAAAAAGGAACTGTTTACAGGGCTTGCAATTGAAAATCTGGAGACGGAGTGGGCGGAATATCCTGTGCTCAAATTCAGCCTTGCGGGAGGCGAGTTCACCCAACCAGACGGACTTCGTAATGCTCTGAACGGCTCGCTAGAAGACTTAGAGAACACATATAACCTGCCTCACGGTGAGGCAGGAGATTTGCCTGGCAGGTTTAAGTACGCGTTGAAGAACGCCTGTGATAAGATGGGGCGCAAAGTCGCGGTTCTCGTGGACGAGTACGACAATCCGCTACTGAAAAGCTATGGAGAAAACCCGAAGCAGGAAAATGCAAATAAAGACCTGTTCAAGGGCTTTTTTGCCGTGCTAAAAGACTGTGATGCATACACGCGGTTTGTTCTGTTCACCGGCGTGACGAAATTCAGCAAGGTGAGCATTTTCAGCGACCTGAACCAGCTACAGGACATTTCAATGAATGATTCGTTTGCCTCTATTTGCGGCATTACACAGGATGAGCTGGAAGAGAATTTCCTGCCAGAGATAGATATGCTTGCACAAAAATGGAATATGACGCAGGATGAATGCCTAGCCAGGCTCAAGAAACTGTATGACGGCTATCACTTCACCGAGCAGTCACCTGATATTTACAATCCCTTCAGCCTTATAAACGCATTCAGCAACGGTAAATTTGGCAAGTACTGGTTCGGAACTGGCACGCCGACCTTCCTTGTAAAGCGGCTGAAGGAGATGAACTTTAATCCACGGAGTTTCAGCGATGGCAGCCTGCACAGCTCAGAGGATGAGATTTCCGACTATCGCCCTGACAATCCTGACATCGTGCCACTCCTGTACCAGTCCGGCTATCTTACAATCAAGGTTTATGACGACAGGCGCAGGCGGCTCACTTTGGGCTACCCTAACGATGAGGTAAAGTATGGCTTTACGGAAAGCCTTGCACCTGTATACATGCACAATCACAGTGGCAGAACTGGTGCAGATATATTTGCCATAGACGATGCCGTTGAAGGCGGAGACACTGATTTACTTAGAGATCAGTTTACCGCCCTGTTTGCAAGGCTTCCTTATGCTACTGGCAGCGTAGATGATACCATGCTTGAGCGTGACTTTCAAAACATCATATATTTGACTTTTTTGTTGCTCGGACAGTTCGTGCATGTGGAGCAGCATATCGCAAAGGGCAGGGCTGACTGTATTGTTGAGACAGACAGTTATGTATACATCTTTGAGTTTAAGCGTGACGGCACTGCGGAAGAGGCGTTAGCTCAGATATACGCACAGGGATATGCCAAGGCATACGAGGCGGATACGCGTACTCTCATTAAGGTGGGGGCGGTGTTCTCCAGTGAGGAAAAGAACATCTGCGACTGGAAGGTTATATCATAGGACTCTATATTCTAAAAAATATGTGAGACACAAAACAGATGTTTTTATCGTATGAAAACCTATAATACAAATGAATTGAAGGAAATGGAATGAAAAAAAATTGCTTCTGGGCAAGAATAATATGGAAAAAACAGAAAAATTTTTGAAAAATCAAGTTTAAACTACATTTTGGTATGGGTGTTTTGGTGTATGTTATGTTCATAAGGATTAAACATAAAACCTGCAGGAAAATCCTAAAAAAACAAATTAATAAGGAAGGTAATTATTATGAATATTAACACTTTAAACACACAGCCACTTACAAGCAAGACAGGAAACCTTGCAATAGCACTTTATCCAAACAATTTGGTAAATGAAGAAGGAAAGAAAATCTTGTATTATGCCCGCGTAATAAACCGTAGCCGCATGACCATGGAAGACATTGCCGATGACCTTGTTTCTAACGGAATGGCAGAATCTAAGCATGATATTGTAAATACTTGGAAACTCATTGGTAATGCCGTAATGTGTCGTCTTGCAGAAGGTATGTCTGTAGACACCTGTCTTGGCTTGTTACGCCCTTCTGTTTCTGGTACTTTTGACACTGCAAGTAGTGAATTTGACAGAAGTAAACACTCCATAACGGTACATTATCGTCCAAGTAAGCAGATTACAGACATAATGAATGATCTTACTCCTGTAATTGCTCAGGGTAATCGCATTATGCCAGAGATTATCAGCGTGAATGATAAAACAATTATGGCGGATGAAAATGCAGATGAAACATCTTGTGTAATGAAAGCTGGGGAATTCTTCTCTATAACAGGAAACAATATCCTTGTTAGGGGCGAAGAAAATTCCGAGCAGGGTGGAAGTTCTACTGACAGCAGCATAGGTCTTTTCTTTGAGAACACAGAGGATGAATCCAAGAGCGTGCGTCTTGCACCGTCTCAGTTTTACCATAATACGTCAAGTCTTTTGGAAGGTATTGTTCCTGAGCTTGAAGCTGGAACTTATAAAATCCGTGTGGCAACCCGTTTTTCTGGATCTTCTGGAACAAGAAAGACTATCCGCGAGAATATAGTTAATATAGTTGTGTATTTTTGTTCGTCACTTCGCATTCAGAATGCCCTCTGACGTGGATAAAAAAGCGATTTCCATAATTTCCCTTTGCAATTCATTGACAGTATAGCGGTGTTTCTTTATCATTAAAGGATATGTTAAAACTATTTAATCGCTTTTTGTTGATACTGTGTATAGTTTTTAGTATTACCGCCTGTAAAAAGAAATCTGGCGGTAATTATTTTACGGTTGCTGGCTCAAATTCCCTGTCTGAATCTGGCGAATTTCAAGTTATTTCAGTGACTCCGCAAGGAGAACTTTCTTCCAGCGTCCGCTATCCTTCAATTCAGGTTCAATTTTCAGAACCTGTTGTTCCCCTTCAAAAATTGGGAGAACCATCGGCGACATCCGACATTGTCAGCATTACGCCTGCAATAAAAGGTGTGTTCCGATGGTATGGAACAAGCCTTTTGAGCTTTGAATGTTCCGAGCCGGTTATTCCCCAAAAGGAATATACCATAAAAGTGAGCGATAAAGTAACATCCGTTGCTGACAGAAAAATTACGGGAGAGCTTTCCTATTCATTTTACCCCGAAGAGCTGAAGATTGTTTCTGTCGTGCCCGGCTATGGAGATGTAAAAGAAGGCGTTTTCATAGATGATGATAATGTTGCTCCTTCTGCAGCAAAAGACATTCTGGTTACATTCAACTTTCCTGTTGTTGCAAATGTCGTGTCTGATTACATAAAGCTTGACTGGGACGGTTCAGACTCCCACTCATTTACTGCTGTACAGGAAAAGGAAAATTCCATTCGACTTGCAGTAAAGGATTCTCCTTCTGAAAATACGCAGGTTACGGTACGTCTTGCTCCTGGAGCAATGGCCGACAAGGACTGCTATAAAACGACTGATGAGACTTCGGCCTCATTCCATACGCTCCATCCGTTTGCTGTTGAGTATTTTGACGAGGAACCCTATGTTTCATCTGAGTTCACGAATCCTATTGCCTTCCGCTTTAACGTATTGCTGAATCAAGACGGTGCAAAGGAAATTGCTTCCAACATTACGACTGATTTGAACTACGAACTCTCTGAAAGCAACGTGTCTGTAGACGGCAGACGCCTTGTAATCCACAGTCTGCCGGTCAATTTCGGTTCGACCTATAAGATTACGCTGGGAGCAAACATTCAGGATGCCTATGGAAGAAAGCTTGGTTCTGCTGCAACGTATTCTGTAGAAGTGCCCGAAGCCCGAAGCTTTGCCCATTTCAAGGACTATGGATTTGGCATTCTTGAATCTCAGTTTGTACCAAAACTCGTTTTTGAACATCAGAACATCAAGGATGGTTCTCAATATACCGTACAGGCTCTTGCTGACAGCCAGGGGAAAAAGGTCAGCGGCAACGAAAATACTGTTGTTCTTAATCCTTCTGATATTCCTCAGAATGTCAGTGTGCTTGAAGGCATCGATTTGATTCCTTTCCTTGACAACAAGAACGGACAGTACCGTGGAGCCGTTCAGTTTGATGCCAAGATGGCCTACGAGTACAAGACAACTGACTGGGAAACGGAAAAAAAGGTTGTCCGTCGCAGTGAAGTTACAAACAATCAAACAGTTCAGGTTACCGATTTGGGCGTAACTGCCCGTTACGGATACAACAAGGCTGCCGTCCTTGTAACGAGCCTTCAGACAGGAAATCCTGTAAAAGCTGCGCTTGTGACTGCATACCTTGTAAGAAGGAATTCTCGGGCTGCCGATTTTAACATTGACATCATAACGGGAAAGCATCGTGCCATCGGCATTGCAAAGACCGATGATTCAGGCTTTTGCGTCATAGATCTCGAAAAAAATGCCTTGCATACAAAGTCTGACGATGATGATGTTTATATAGAAGTAAAAACATCTGATGACCGTGTTATCTATCGCCCTTCTTCTCACGATTTGTGGCGTTCCGATGTATACGATACGCGTTCTCCGAGCCGTGCCCAGCAAGTTGACATGGTTACCTTTATCTTTACTGACCGAGGTCTCTACAAACCGGGCGAAACGGTAACGTTCAGGGGCATTGACCGAAACTTGAGCATTGGAGAATATGAAGCATTCAAGGGCAATTACGAAATTGAGTTGACCGATGGTTCTTGGTCTTCAAAGGTGTATTACACGGAAAAAGGCAAGACGACTGAAAACGGTACGTTCTGGGGACGTTTTACCCTTCCCGAGGATTTGGATCCGGGATCATACACGATTGTGTACAAGCGCGATGTTCCGGGAAGGTCTGCAAAGCAGCGTCAGAGATGTGACATTCAGGTGCAGTTTTTTGAACGCCTGAGGTTTGAGGTGTCTTCATCAGTTCCTTCCATTACATACTATTCTGGCGATGATGTTTCTGCCGACATTACGGCAAACTATCTCGGAGGAGGAAGCCTTGCCGGCAGTGCGTATGATGTGTACTGGAACAGGCGCAAGGCATACTTTAGCATTGACGATGCCGCCTATAAGGGATTTTCTTTTGGTCCTGTTCAGGGTTATGACTGGGGTGATTCTTTGGATTCGAGCCAGGGTGTCTTGAATGATGACGGCCGGGCAAGTACAACGCAGCATACCGGTGGCGAAAAGATTGTTGGCACTCCGTATCTGTACACTATGCAGGCTTCTGTCGTGGACAGCGGAAATCAGTCAATTTCGACACGAGCAAGTACATTGGTGCACCCTGCCAAATATTACATTGGCTTAAAGCGGAATAAGGCTGACGGTTTTCCGAAAAAAAGCGATAAAATTGATTTCGACTATGTGTGCATAACTCCAGATGGAAGTGCACCGCTTGCAGGAGATTTGCCTTCTGACAAAAAGATGACGCTGGAATTGCTTCGAGAAGAATGGAAGCAGATACAGCAAGTGTCTTACAGTGGCCAGATATATACTCGCTATGAGCAGGAAATGGTGAGCGAACATACGGAAACCCTTGCTTTGTCAGGAACGAATGCGGTAAAGCAGTTCTCTGTGACTCCTGAAAAGGGCGGTTCTTATGTGCTCCGCGTTTCTTCAAAAGATTCACGCGGTCGTGATGTTGTTACTGAAAAGAGGTTCTATGTAACTAGTTCCGACTGGTATTGGAACAACAGGAACAGCGATACTGAAATTACCATGACGGCGGACAAAGATAATTATGAAGTGGGTGATGTGGCTCACATTTTGATGCAGAGTCCATTGCCAAAAGGCGACTATCTCATGACCATAGAGCGGGAGGGTCTTGTTTCTCAGGAAATAAAGCACATAAATTCACCTTGTTCTGTCATCGATGTCCCTGTTACGGAAAACTTTATTCCTGTCATGTATGTAACGCTGTCTTCGTATTCCGTGCGCAATGGAATGCCGAAGAATACTTACAATACTCCTGACCTTGACAAGCCGAAGGGGCTGTTCGGTGTGGCAACGCTGAAAGTGAATCCGACATTGAGGAGCTTCTCGATCGACATTAAGACTGACAAGCCGTCTTACAAGCCAGGAGAAACTGCATACATTCAGTTGCATGCGTCAAAGAATGGTCGCCCTCTGTCAAATGCTGAAATTACGCTCATGGCAGTAGACCGTGGTGTTATAGATTTGATTAACTACCATGTTCCTGATCCTGTTTCTTATTTCTACAGCAAGTTCCGCTTCCCTGATTGCATTGCCGGTGGTGATTCCCGTGCATATCTTATGGATCCTGTTACGTATGAAATCAAAAACCTGATTGGTGGTGATGATGATGGTGATGACGACAAGATGCAGGAACGCAAGAACTTTGATCCAACGGCTGTGTTCGTGCCGGATCTTATTACTGATGCTGACGGTAATGCATCCTATGAATTTACATTGCCAGATTCCCTGACTGCCTATAGGATTACGGCAGTCGGTGTGTGTAGGAATGACTTTTCTTTGAGTGAAGACCAGATGAATGTGGCAAATCCTGTTTCCGTACGGACAGCTTTGCCACGCAAGCTTCGCCTTAATGATACGGGTGAAGTTGGCGTTGTCATTTCCAACATCGATGGTATTGCCCATGATGTCAAAGTCAGTCTTGCCGTGTATGACGGCATCGACAAAATCTCAGGCGATTCAGATGATGGCGATGTCCAGAAGCTTCCTGGCTCTGCTTCGGTTACAGGCAACAAGGAACAGAATATTTCTGTTGCAAGCAATAAGACTCAGCCTTTGATGTTCTCTGTCAAGGCACGAAAGGCTGGCTGGATAACAATTGAATACACTGTGACAAGTGATGTCGTAAATGAAAAAGTGCTCATGCCTTTGGAAATAGAAAAGCCGTACCTGTATGAAACGGTTACGACTGTTGGCGATGTCACGAGTGAAAATGAAAAGGGCAGTGCTTCTGTAGAAGAAAAGCTTGTCATTCCTGAAGGTGCTGATGATGGAAAGGGTGAACTGTATGTGCAGCTTGATCCAACACGGCTGGGTGTCCTGCGCGAAGCAATCAGCTATGTGTTCCATTATCCGTATGGATGTCTGGAACAAAAAAGTGCTGCTGTTCTTCCGCTTGTGGCTTTTGACAAATACATTAAGCTGTTTGGACTTGAAAGCGAAGTAAAGAATCCAAAATCGGTTGCTGCAAAGACCCTGAAGGAATTCGGCAAGTCTCAGCATTATGACGGAGGATTCCCGTATTGGCCGGGCGGATATTATACGAGTCCGTTTGTTTCCATGAGAATTGCAGAAATTGTTGCTCTTGCGAGAGAAAACGGTGTCTCTGTAAAAGACATTGACGTTGAAAAGCTTGGCACATATCTTGTTGAGCATGCCAATTCTCTTGTAATGAATGATGCAAGTGATTCGGTAAGCAAATACTCTTTGTATCAGGCTGCACATGCATACTATGCTGCATCTTGCATTGGTGCAGATGTGGGCATGAAGAATGTCCAAAAGATTGTAGACGGTGCTTCATCTGATTCCGAAATATTGGCATTGTGTGCACTTACTTGCTTGAATTGCGACAAAGAAGCCAAGGCAAAGGATATTGCCGCCAAGCTGCGCAAGTTCATTACACTGTCGGCAAGGGGCGCTTCCTTTACGAATGGATGGAATGACAATTGTGGCTACTGGTCGTTCTTTAATGATTCTTCTGAAGTGTATGCCCTTGCATTGCAACTGTTTACACGCTTGAATCCTAAGGACGATTTGAACCAGCACTTTGTGTATGAATTGCTCATGCTGCAAAAGGCTGGCCGCGGTTATTGGACATCGACGGCTGCTACTACCCGAGTCCTTATTGCTTTGCGAACGTATATCCAGACGAATAATTTGGATCATTTGGATTTTACTGCCGAAGTATTGCTCAACAAAAAGAAGCTTGCTGACGGCTCTTTCAAAGGTGTTGCAGCCTTGCCTGTGGATGCAACGTTTGACTTTAAAGAAGAGCCTGTAAAGTCAATGCCACGGGATAAGGAACTTCCACTTGTATTCTCTAAAGATGGACGAGGTTCGCTGTATTATACGGCATCTTTGAAATATGCCATCCCTGTAACGGAACAGACTGCCCGGGATGAAGGTCTGTGTATCTTTACGGAAATTACTGATGTAAAGACTGGAGAAGTCGTTTCTGGTAATGAACTGGTGTCTGGAAGGGTATATAAGGAAAAGGTGTTCGTTTCGTCTACTCGCAACAGGGAATATGTTGCGGTTCGTGCACCTGTTCCTGCCGGCTGTGAGATAATGAATGCGGCGTTTGTTACGACAGGCTCATTCCCTGACGCTGAATCTGAAGCTAATTCCTATGATTATGATGAATATGACTATGATTCATATTATAGGGACTACAACTGGGGACTTTCATATCAGGGAATTTATGACAGTGAAGTGCAATATTTCTGGGATTACTTCCCTAAGGGATTCCAGAAAGTTGAATTCATGTTCCGAGCTTCTCGATGCGGAGAGTATAATACTCCTTCTGCAACGGCAGAATGTATGTATCAGGAAGAAATCTTTGGACGCAGTAACGGTAAAGTTTGGACTGTAAAGCAAAATTAAGGCGAAGTGCATTCGTCTTTGCAGGGGCAGTGCTGTTTGTGCTGCTTCTGTACTGTGTCTTGAAGATTATTCCCAGTCCAACTCTGAATGCTTTCATGCAACGTGAAAACAGCACACGTTTTTATGACAGAAACGGAGTGCTGTTGCAGGTGCGTCCGTTGCAGGATGGGCTTCGCCGTGAATACTATTCATTGGAAGAGCTTCCAGAGGAACTGGTGTCTGCTTTTGTAGAGGCAGAAGACAAAAACTTTTATCATCATTGTGGTGTTGATTTCATATCTATTTTGCGTGCTCTCATGCAGAATAAAAAGGCGGGGCGCATTGTAAGCGGTGCTTCTACCATAACAATGCAACTTGTCCGCATTGTGTACCCAAGAAAATCATCTGTTTCAATTGGAACAAAAGTACAGGAAATGTTTTGTTCCTTTTTCATTGAGGTAAAGCTTTCAAAAAAGAAGATTCTGGAACTGTATTTGAATTCTGTTCCGTTCGGTTTTCAAGCGGAAGGTGTCGGCAGTGCATCAAGGACGTTTTTTGGATGTACCCCTGACAAACTTTCCCTTGATGAAATAAAGGTTCTTTCTGTTATTCCTCGTCGCCCGGCATTGTATGCTCCTGAAAAATCTTTTTCATATCCATCGCTGTGCCCTCATTTCATCAATTACATAGTGCAGTGCTATAAGGCTGAGAAAAAACACCTGCCCAATAAAATGGTTCTGTCGATAGACAGCAACATGGTTCATGGCACTGAAAAACTGATTCAGAAAAAACTTGAAGAGTATAAAGTAGCACGAATCCATAACGGGGCTGCCTGTGCAATGAATAATAAGACCGGAGAATTGTTTTTGTGGGTCGGCAATGCATCTTTTTACGATGACGAGCATAACGGTCAGGTGGACGGCGTTCTTGCACTAAATCAGCCAGGCAGTTCGATGAAACCGTTCTTGTATGCTATGGCATTGGAAAATGGTTTTTCTGCAACAGATGTGTTGCCGGACATTCCTCAGGACTTTGGGGGCGAGGGAGTGTACATTCCCTTTAACTTTAACAACAAGTATAATGGTCCTGTTCGGATGCGGGTTGCTCTTGCTTCCAGCCTTAATGTTCCTGTCGTGTATCTTCTTTACAATATGGGTGTACAGAATTACATTGATGTGCTTATTAGATTGGGATTCCGTTCTTTGCAGTCACAGCGAACAACGCTGGGGCTGTCCCTTGCACTTGGAGGAGGCGAAGTTTCTCTTTTGGAAATGGTTCATGCATTTTCCGTGTTTCCGAATGATGGATGGCTGGTTGATACTTCGGTGGAAAAAACTCTGGCGCAAAATGTATTGACAGCGAAATCTTCTGCAAAGCAAAAGGTTTTTGAATCTGACACGGCACGCATTATGTGCGATATTCTAAGTGACAGTGCTGCACGTGAATTAGGCTTTGGGCATGGATCCGTATTCAAGACAAAATACCCCAGCATTTTCAAAACTGGCACTTCGAATCAGTTTCAGAATATTATCGCGGTTGGAGCAACAACTGAATTTACGGTAGGGGTGTGGTTTGGCAATTTTGGAGGAAATACTGTTGTTGGCGAGACGGGGAGCAGCATCCCTGCAAAAATTGTTCGTGACATTCTTGATGAATTGACCAACGCGTATGGAGCTGGTAAATTTGCCAAGCCGTCTGGATATGAAAAGGTTTCCGTCTGTTCTCTCTCAGGGCTTCGTCCATCGCATGATTGTCCTTCTGTTACGGAGGAATTTGTGAGTATTGCCGATAAAGCCTCTGCAAGGATGGAAAAGAAAAAGGAATGTGACTGGCACTATCGCGAAGGCAATAAAATAAAGATACGGTATCCATCGGAATATCAGCACTGGGCAAATTCTCGCAATATGTTTGGAAATGCTCACGTTGATGGAGCCATGCTTGAAATTACGTTTCCGCGCAACAATGCTTCGTTTGTGTATGACGGTTCTTTGCCTGCCACTGTACAGATGCTGTCCGTAAAGGCTGTCGGTGGTGTGCAAAGCAGGGCGGAACTCTATGTAGACGGTGTGTCGTATGGAATAGCCTCGGATGTATTTTCATGGAATGTTCCTCTTGCGGTTGGAAGACATGACCTTACTGTTGTCTGTGGAAATGAAACTGTTTCTTCATCATATACGGTCAAATAGAGGCTGCCTCTAAGAATCTGCCTTAGGCAATTACGCTTGCAAAAGGTTTATTTTAGAGGCTGTCTAATAATAGTCTTGTTTATAGTAAAATCATTTGCAATTTATGTGCTTTGAACATATAATAAGAATATGTCGCTAATTCAAAATTTAGTTGAATATTACGATGAACTATTTCCTGTAACTGACTCTCAAAAGCTTTTTTATGATGAGTTGATGAGCAGATGTATTTCACCTGTAAAATTTTTAAATGTGAACTGTGGTACCGGTCTTTTTGAAAACTACCTTGCTCGGATTGGGCATGATGTAACAGGCCTTGAAGAACAGCCTGAACTTATATATTGTGCAAATTTGCGGAGACGAAACCAACTGATGTCGGTGCGTTTTTTTGAAATGTCATATTTGGATATGACAAAATTTCTGGGTAAAGGTTTTTATAATATAATATCCTGTTTGAATGACCGCATTATGTATATGCATGACCGAACACTTTTAAAAAAGTTTTTTCATGACTGCAACTATTTGCTTTCGTCTGGCGGTTTTTTTATCTTGTCTCTTCCTAACTTTTCTAAAAACAGGTCAGCTCCGATGCTGAGCCTGCCTGTCAGGGAAAGCATTCGTGCACGTTTGTTTTCTGAGGTGTGGAAATCTGGAGAGGATTCCTGTTTTATCGTGCAGAATGTAGAAACGGGGAACGGAAAAATGTTGCCTGTCCAAAAAGAGACTCCCATATATGCACTTATGCCTGATGAAATCGAAAACTTTGCACTGGAGGCTGGATTTTCTTCTGTTGAATTTTATGCAGACTTTAATAAAACTCCGTTTACAGGCAAGGAAGATTCCGTTGTGGTAAAGATTTGTTAGAAAGTAGAGGGCACGTTTAGTGCCCTCTGTTTTTTATGTCAGTTTATTTTCCATTTGTTTCCATCGCGTGAAAAGCGGTGGGCGTTTATTTCCAGAATGCGGCCGTCTTCGCCTGTTATTTTTACCATCGATGAAATAGGATTTACTTCGGTGACTCTGAAATTGGTATCGTCGTAATAAATTCTAACCCCTTCTGACGGAAGCTTTTTCCGTGCTTCTTCGTACCAGTTGTGTTCATAACTGAGACAGCATAGCAGTCTTCCGCACTGACCGCTTATTTTCATGGAATTTAAGCTGAGATTCTGATCTTTTGCCATACGTATGCTGACGGATGGCAGTTTGTCGTTGACGGAATGGCAGCAAAATGGTCTTCCGCACACTCCAAGACCTCCTGTAATGCGGCTTTCATCGCGCACGCCAATCTGTCTTAGTTCAATTCTCATCTTGAATACGGATACGAGATCTTTGACAAGTTCTCTAAAGTCTACTCTGTTGTCACTTGAAAAGAAGAATAGTACCTTTTGCTCGCCTACAAGGAAATGTACTGAAATGAGTTTCATGTCAAGCTTGTGGGCTTCGACCTTTTCCTTGAATGTTTTGAATGCTTCTTTTTCTTTTTTTGCCAACTCCTCTGCATGTGTCAGATCCTTGTTGTCAGCAATTCGAATGACTTCCACGACATCGCTTGGCTTTATGCCCGTTGGCACTTCTGCCTTGCCCAAATTAAGTGCCAAATCGTTTCCATACCGTGTGGGAATAATGACATGGTCACCAGTTTTTATTTTTAAGGATGAAGGAACAGTTGCATAAATACCTTCGCTTGAGTATTCCAGCTTTAATTTATAGAGATTCTTTGGAAAAATATACTCTTCGTTGTCTGTATCGTCTAAGGTGTCATCTTCAAGGTCTGCAAGATCTTCCGAGTCTCGATTTATATCCTGTTCAAATATGTCTGACATATAGTAAATTCCTTTTGCGTTTTATTATTTTACCAGTTAAGTTGCCAGCAAGTCTACCAGCAGTCCATTTATTTCATCAATTCTTGCAAGCATTCTAAGGGTGTCTTTGTGCGATGAAATGAGCCATTTTGCCATTTCGTCAAGCTTTTGGTTTATTATGTTTACCTGTACATAGGGCGATAACCGTAGATGCCGCTTTGTATTTGCCCGATATTTCATTTTGTGCTTGATTTCAATGTTGTTTTTTACGACATATCGCATGAATTGACTTACTTTTTTTCTGTAGTCAGCGAAATTTTGCGGAATTTGATTGGCTTTAAGCGTTTCAGATGCAATGTCAGCGGCATCTTTCAGGTAGATGACGGCATCTTCTGTGGACATTCCTGCAATTTCTTTGGGAAAACCAGCTGACAGCAGTTCAAATTCTTCCTGCGATTTTTGTAAGGCAGAAGAAAATATCTTTGCTTTTAGTTTGTCGGCTTTTTGTTTTTTTTGGGATTTTACAGCTTCCTGCTTTGCCGTCTGTACTGCTGCAAAGTACAGGCTTTGAGTCTGATTTACAGATTCCACTGCCATTGGCTTATACCTTTACAATTTTAGATGTAACAGCCTGTGTGTTCTGCCAGTTTGACAGTGCTTCGTTGTATGAATTTTCTTCAGAAATGCATATGCAGTGCCCGTGTATGATGACGTTTTCGTCTGCCTGCAACTTGCGGGCTTGTATGTCACCAATGACAGCACTGGTTGAAAGCAGGTGAATGGCATTCTGCGCATGCAAGTTGCCGCATACAATGCCTCCGATGGTCATGGATTTTGCAGAAATATTTCCCCTGATTCTAGCATCCTGGCCAATGGTAACATTTCCAGAACACTCCAAATTGCCTTCAAGATCGCCGTCAATATGTATGTATCCGTTTATTTTTATGTTTCCTGCTACGGAAGAGCCGCTGCTGATTACGTTGTTTATGGATACATCTTCGCTGTTGAATAATGACATTTGGCTATTTTATGTTAATGTATTTTGCGGGGTCTACAACACTGGATCCGATATGGACTTCATAATGCAGGTGTGGACCTGTTGCAATGCCAGTGCTTCCGATTGTACCGATAACTTGCCTTTGGGTGACCATATCTCCTTTGTGCACCCTGATGGTTGCCAGATGGGCATATCGTGTATAAATGCCGTGCTTGTGCTTGATGATTACATTGTTGCCGAAGCTGTCATCGTAACCGACAGTTACAACCTGCCCGTTGGCAGTTGCAATGACAGGGTCTCCAGAACGCCATGTACTGAAATCCAATCCCTTGTGGATGTACCACTGCTGTGTGATTGGATGGATGTTCTGTCCGAATGCCATGGAAATGTGTCCAATGCCATTCTTTACTGGCCACACATTTGGAATGTCTGTAAAGAGTGTTCCCTGGTTTTTCAGCATTTCACCTATTTCTTCAACAGGCTGTACGGCACCTTCAAGATATGCTGTAAGCTGCTTGATATCAGATGTTTCCTTTAAGGCTCCTGAGGTAATGTCCTGTGTGCTGAATAGTGATGACAAGTCGCTGTTTTTGTTGTTGGTTCCGCTCACAGATGTACTCTGATTGATGCCGAGCAAAGAAAGAGACTGGCTCAGTGATGACTGGAATCGTTTTGCAGCCTGCAGAAGGTTGTTGTTTTCATCCCTAAGTTCATCAAGGCTTGCCAATGTTTCCCTGTTTTCCTTGCGAAGCCTGCTGATTTCTATGGTGCTTGATATTGTTTTTTTGTTGAAGTAAACGAAAGAGCCTGTAATTCCTACAAGAATGACAGCTCCGATAATCATTGCGAAGATGTTTGTCTGGATGTTGATGACCTTGCTGTTGGCATGAGGTACAATCATTATTGTGATTTTTTCATCAAAAAGTCGGATAAGGTTCTTGCAGCCTGTGCCTATGACAGAAAAAAAACTTCCTAATCCTTGTAATATATGAGAAACGAAATTCTTCTCAAATTTTTTATATCTGCGTGAGCGGGCCAAAAGAAACTCCTTAAAACCAGTATTTTAAATCCTTTTGCTACTATATCATAGTATACATTGAATGTCAATTTTTCAAAATAAAGTTGACTAGCAAGTTTTGGTATGTTATTATTATCGGGAGAATAGAAAAAAAAGTTAGCTATTCTGTTTTTACTACTCGATTTTAAGGAAAAGCCATGCAATTTTTTGATACTCATGCCCATATAGGGTTGATTTGTGATGACCCTATAGAACAGATACGTATTATTCAGAAAGCTAAACATGCTGGTGTAAATCGCATCATTAGCATAAACAATAGTCTTCATGATTTTAAGAAAGAATATACGATGTTGAAATCTCAAAAAGGAATATATCATGCTGTTGGTGTTGGACCGTCAGAAGTGACTTCGCCAGGAGCAGACTGGATAAAGACCATCGAAGAAAGCGTAAAACTTCCAAACGTCGTTGCAATTGGGGAAACAGGCTTGGACTATTTAAAGCAATACGGTGACAAGCGGAGCCAGATAGAACTGTTCATTACGCAACTGGAACTTGCCCAGAAGCATGGACTTCCGGTCATTATCCATAACCGTGATGCCGGAAAAGACATATTCGAAATCCTGAAGGACAGGATTCCTGCAAAGGGTGCCATATTCCATTGTTACAGTGAAAATGCATCCTATGCAAAAATGTGCCTTGATGCTGGACTTGATGTTTATTTCTCGTTTGCAGGAAACCTTACGTATCGCAATGCACGTAACCTGCATGAAACAGTTTTGAACTTGCCGCTGGACAGAATTCTCATCGAAACAGAAAGTCCTTTCATGATTCCTGCTGAACACCGTGAAAAAAAACGCACGATGCCAGCCTATCTTCCTGCTACTGCAAAATTCCTTGCAGATATGTTGGAAATGGATTTGGAAAAAATAAGCGCACAGCTGTGGAAGAACAGCTGCAAGATATTCAATCTGCCTGAAGAATAATGGATTTATACCATCCTGTATCAATTGGACACCTCTCGTTAAGCGGAAACCTGTTTCTTGCGCCTATTGCAGGCTATAGTGACAGGGCTTTTCGTTCACTGTGCATTGAATGCGGAGCTTCGTTTTGCATGACAGAGATGGTGTCTGCAGAAGCTCTTACGCGGGGATCTGAAAAGACTGCATCTCTTATGGCTCGCTCTCCCGTTGAAAAGGAATATGCCGTTCAAATTTTCGGTGGCAATGCCGATGTCATGGCTCGTGCTGTGCCTTTGGTTCTGGAGCAGACGCACTGTAGCGTCATTGATATTAACGGGGGGTGTCCTGTTCCAAAAATCGTAAAGTCGGGAGCTGGAAGTATGCTCACGAAAGAGCCTGACCGTCTGTATGCCATCGTCAAAGCTGTAAAAACGGCGGCAGGTTCCGTTCCTGTTACCGTAAAGATTCGCAGTGGCTGGGATTCTCAGCATTTGACATGGAAAGAGGCTTCAGAAGCTGCTTTGGCAGCTGGTGCAGATGGCATTACCATCCATGCCCGAACGAGGGCGCAGGGCTACGAAGGAAAGGCCGATTGGGAAATTCAACGAAAGCTGGTGGAATATATAAACGGAAGAATTCCCGTGTTTGGCAGTGGAGATGCCCATACACCAGAAACTGCAAGAAAGATGCTCGAAGAAACGGGTGTCGATGGCGTAATGTTTGCACGCGGTGCAATGGGGGATCCGTTTCTTTTTACCCGTACAAAGCAATATCTGCTTGAAGGTCGGTACGAAGAGGTCGGCATAGGTGAGCGTCTTCGTGCAGGCTTTCGGGAGCTTGACATGAATATAGAAGACAAAGGTGAAAAGCAGGCTTGCCTTCAGATGCGAAAGAAATTCTGTGCCTACAGTTCTGGAATACGAGGTGGTGCAAAACTGAGGCTGCAAGTGGTAAATGCTTGTACAAAAGAGGATTACCAGTGTATTTTTAATTCCTACCTTGTCTAAATGACTTTTTTAGATTAGAATTAAGACATGCAAATTTTTCAGAGTATAGTAGATGTTCTTCAAGAAATATTTATGCCGACCGCTCCAGAGGTAAAAAAACGTGTTGCATTGCGCAAAATTGAAAGTGAATTGAAGTCTTTTACTCCCTGCATATATAAAAATGACATGTTGCAGGCGAACTTTGCAGAATCTTTGAGAATTTTGTTTAATAATACAAAGTCTTTGCTGGATTTGCTTTCAGAGACCCTGTGCAGCGAGGATTTGGAGCGAAACCATCACTTTGTGGAACAGCTCATCATGACTGGCTTTTCTGCAGATTCCCAAAAGCTTATTGAATCCCTTTCGTATGAAAACAGAAAGGAAGCTGCGTCTAAGGCAGATTCCCTTAGCCATCATTTTGAGCGTGAACGAGTGCGCCTTGAAAAAGTCATTGCAGAGCTAAAGTCTTCGCAGTTTTCGAAAATCGATAAAGTCATTGACACTCTCATGCAGCTGAATGACATCTGTCATTACAACTACATGTCATCCCTCAGGCTATTCGATCCCGATTTTTCTGCTGCTCCAAATTATCTTCCAAAGTTTTCTCCGATACCACTTGATCTGATGGAAAACTCATTGCAGGACCTGTATTATGTCTTGGCAGGGCTTGATATAAACAAGTCCACGAGCAATGCTGTATGTGCACTCAACCAGCTCCGCAACGGCAACAAGATAGACCGTACGAAGGAAATGGAACTGGATTCCTGCTTAAAGAAAATTCAGGGAGCGGTAAAGACGGTGTTCAAGACCAATGTCCTTAAGAATCTTGTCAGACTTGCCAAGGGAAATCCGGAACTTGAACCGGAACGTGTACAATACAAAGGCGGAGAACGTGCCCGTTATGGAGAATTTCTTGAAAACCGTTTTGTCATTGATGAAGGCCGCTTGAAGAATGAATTGCAGAATGAAACAATCGGCAATGAAGTAAAGGCTTTGTTCGCAGGAAAATCCCTTGAGACGTTGAAGGGCTACAATTCTGAACTGAACAATACGCTCAAGCAGAGTACTCCATGTTCCTTCTTCTGGATTCTGCCAATGCAAGTGCTAAAGTCCTTCCTTACAATCTACTATAAGGACAAGGTTCAATCTTTGCTAAACGATATTGCAATTGAAGGCTTTTTTAATCAGCCTGAATACAAGTCCGACTTTGCCGAACAGGTGTATGCCGTAAACGATGGTCTTTCTCATGTCGAAGCCTTTGAGCATCAGTTTGAAACTTCTTGTCTGTATGATGAAAACCTTATCCTTGGATTTGTCAGGGACAGTCATCGTGATGCGGCATTCATAGGAAAGCTAAAGACTCTTGTCGATAAAATCGAAAAAGAAGCAAAGATGATTGTGCAAAGAGAAGCCATGAACATTTTCATGCTGTACGACAAAGTCGCAGAAATTGTTGTCGAGGCTAAAAAACCGACTTCTGATATCATCACAAACCTGAAGGTTCTTACGATGTCTACACGAAACAGGGAGAAATTTGATTTTCTGGACACATCAATCAGTCAGTGGAAACTTTTCCTTGATATTATGAAAGACTATGTTACACTGAATAAGGGTGAAAAGAAAAAATAATGACTGAAGATACAGCTGTTCCATCTAGGCTTGATTATGAAAAACAGATTTATGATCTCAATCAGACGTTACTGCTGTTTCGTTCGTTATCTTCAACGTTTGAATTGCCAAAACTGATAGAATCTATTTTGTACACCACCATGGCGCAAATGCGCGTGACAGGTGCCGGCATGTTCATTCTGGATCCTATACAGGACAACGCCTACAATATGGGCGACTACTACATCAATGTTGATCCTGATCCCATTGTTTCCTATTCAATTCCCAGAACGTCTGCATTAGTTGAAAAGCTAGAGACAAAGCCTCGCGCCTATACATTGCAGGAAGTCAAAGCCATGATTCCCGGTTCAAAAGAATCTCGAATGCTTGATTCCCTGAACCCAACGTTGTTGATTCCTTTTGTAACAAAAAAAAAGATGAACGGCCTTTTGTTCTTGGGCGAACATTTGGAATTTGGAGGAGAATTTTCCGCCTACGACAAAAAGCAGATAGCAGACATTGCCTCTATTGCTGCCATTACCGTTAACAATGCATCGCTGCTGGAAATTTCTTCTACAGACATGACCACGCACCTTAAGTTCAAGTATTATTTTTTTAATGTGCTTTCGGACAGGCTTGAAGAAGCACTTGCAAGTGATGTTCCGCTGAGCGTTCTGATGTTCGACATTGATTTTTTTAAGGCTGTCAACGATTCTTTTGGTCATGCATGCGGAGACTACATCCTTGAAAAAGTTGCATACATCATAAAGAAAAGCATCCGTTCCAGAGACTTGGCTTCTCGGTATGGTGGCGAAGAGTTTACTATCATGCTCAACAAGACAACTGCGGAAAATGCAGTAAAAGTTGCCGAACGCATCCGCCACAACATTGAGCAATACGATTTTACCTATAACAATAAGCATCTCCGCATTACGTTGTCAGGTGGCGTAACGACATTTACTTCTGCAAAGAACCCTGCAAAAAATGCAAACATACTCGTTGATCAGGCCGACAGGGCTTTGTATTTTTCCAAGGAACATGGACGCAACTGCGTTACGTTTGCCGATGACGCAATGCTGGCAAGCATAGCCCATCATAAAGAAGGTGTTTGAATTGAACATACTGCGAAAGCCCTTTCGGTACTCTTTCTTTAATGCAACATTCATGATTATTGGTGTAAATGTGCTCTTTTTTCTGGCAGTAAGCCTTTTTCCAAGCCTGTATGCATATTTGGGACTGAGTGTCATCAGGTGTGTGGGCTATCACTTTTGGTGGCAACCTGTTACATACATGTTTGTGCATGCAGGATTTTCACACATTCTGCTGAACATGCTTGGCATTTTGATGTTCGGACTTGCTGTAGAACGGGCAATAGGCTCAAAAGAGTTCCTGTTGTTTTATTTTCTGTGCGGCATCCTTGACGGAGTCATTTCCCTTGCCTTTTATTTTTTTTCAGGCTTCCACTATGTCAATCTTGTCGGTGCCAGTGGCGCACTGTATTCAATACTCCTTATTTTTGCTGTTCTTTTTCCGAAAAGTATAATAAGAATTTACGGCATCATTCCTGTTCCTGCTCCGTTACTTGTGTTGGGGTATGCGGTTATAGAATTAGGAAGCCATCTTCGTGGCGGCGGCAATGTTGCACATCTTACCCATTTGACGGGATTTGCAATTGCATGGCTGTATCTTGTTATACGAATGGGGTTGCATCCCATTACAATATGGAAAAACGCATGGTTCGATTAATTCGCTTACAACTAACCTTCTTTCTGTGTACGGTGCTTTCGTCTTTGTTCTTGTTTGCACAAGTCCCATCGCAAAAAGAACAGCTGCGCGTTCAGATTTGGGCAGAAATGGACTCGTTTCCCGGCGGTTTGGACGATACTGACGAGCAATCTGTCTCTGTACAGGCATTGCCCCGCGTTTCGCCCTCCGGCATGTATGACTTTGCCGTGGCGCGTACAAAGGAAATTGCACCGTTTTTGCTGTCGGGAATGATTTCCGGCTGGACATTCGATTACGTTCCGTATGACAAGACCCGCCGCATTGCAGAATCCTTTGAATATGAAGAAGTCATTCCCTACAGCAGCAAGACAAACCCCATTACCTATAAAAGCCCTGTCGTAGAAGATGACAAGTTTTTGTGCTGGGCATATTGCGACCGAACGGAATCCCAGCAGATGGCATTCCGCAGGTGGAGTGCAATTGCACATCCCAAAGTGCACGGAATCGGCAAATCCTCCGTGGAAAACGGCTTTGACGGAATAAAAGAAGCCTGTTCCCAGGCCATGAAAAATGCGGTCCGGGAATACTGGCGCATCTACATAAAAAATAAACCTAAAGAAATTTATGGGATGTTGTTACTTATTGATGTTCCAAGAGTTTATATTAGTGAAGGTCAGTATGTGGCAGACCTTGAATTTTTTATGGAAACGGATAAAATAGTTAAGTATACCTATTACTGACTATATTTATAGGAGGACACTATGAAAAAG
>JAFVDR010000300.1 GCA_017476165.1 Treponema sp.
CTTGATATTGGCGGACAGGACATGAAGTGCCTGCGCATGAAAGATGGTGCTATTACATCGATACAGTTGAACGAAGCCTGTTCTTCTGGATGCGGAAGCTTTCTTGACAATTTTGCCCACACCATGGGCATGAATGTCCAGCAGTTTTCAAAGCTCGCCCTTCTTGCAGAAAAGCCTGTCGATCTGGGAACTCGCTGTACAGTCTTCATGAACAGCCGTGTAAAACAGGCTCAGAAAGAAGGAGCTTCTGTTGCTGACATTTCGGCAGGACTTTCATATTCCGTTATAAAGAACGCCCTGTTCAAGGTCATCAAGCTGAGGAATGCTGCGGAAATCGGAAAAAAAGTTGTTGTACAGGGTGGAACTTTTAATAATGATGCCGTATTGCGTGCCTTCGAAAAGATTGCAGGCGTGAATGTCTTCCGTCCGAATGTTGCAGGCTTGATGGGTGCCTATGGTTCTGCACTGATTGCACAGGATCAGTGGGAAGATTTGCGCCGTCCAAAGCCTGGAGATCCTGATCAGACTCCTAAATTGGTAAAGAGTAACATAGCTACCCTTGAACAGCTTGAATCGTTCCATGTCAGTCTTGAGCTGAAACGGTGCGGCAAGTGTTCCAACAACTGTCTGCTGACCATCAATACCTTTACGTCAGGTATTGTTGCCCGCACGTTTGTAACAGGCAACCGCTGTGAACGAGGTGCCGAACTTGGTTCTGATGCAACTGTTGTCGATGCAAGCAATAAGGAAAATACTCAGATAGGTGAAGATGAAAACAAGAATCTTCCGAATCTGTTTGACTGGAAATACAAGCGGCTTTTTGCCCATTATGTACCGCTTAAGGCTGAAGACGCTCCATTTGGAGATGTAGGTCTGCCTCGCGTTCTGAATATGTATGAAAACTATCCTTTATGGTTTACGTTCTTTACAAAATTAGGTTTCAGAGTGCGTCTTTCGCCTCGTTCCAGCCGAGGCGTATATGAAAAAGGCTTGGAAACCATTCCTTCTGAATCTGTATGCTATCCTGGCAAGATTGCACATGGGCATGTAAAAAGCCTTCTTCAGATGGGCTGCAAATTCATATTCTATCCGTGCGCTCCGTATGAAAAAAAAGAGGATTCCGGGGCAGGTAATCATTATAACTGTCCTGTAGTGACAAGCTATCCTGAAGTATTGAGGAATAATGTCGAGGAGCTGAGGCAGGATCCTTCCATTCTGTTTATGGATCCGTTCCTGCCTATTTATGACAAAACTCGCCTTTCAGAGCGTTTGTATGAGGAATTGAGCGGTCACTTTAAGATTACAAAAAGTCAGGTGGAGGCAGCCGTTCACGAAGCCTGGAATGAGCAGGAAAATTTTAGGAAAGAAGTTCAGGCAAAGGGTGAAGAAGCTATTGAAGAAATGATTGTTCACGGAGCAAATGGCATTGTCCTTGCCGGTCGTCCGTATCACCTTGACCCTGAAATCAACCATGGCATTCCCGAAATGATTCACGGACTGGGGCTTGCCGTGTTTACGGAAGATTCCGTTGCTCATCTTGGGGCAATAGAGCGTCCTTTGCGGATTATAGACCAATGGACTTACCACAACCGTCTGTACCGTGCTGCTTCGTTTGTGAGCGGCATGCCGAACCTGGAATTGATTCAGCTTACTTCATTTGGCTGTGGCCTTGATGCTGTTACATCGGATCAGGTTGATGAAATTCTTCGTGCAAAGTCTCGTACATACACATTGATTAAGATTGACGAAGTGAACAATCTTGGTTCTGTACGCATACGCATACGCTCCTTGATTGCTGCTGTAAAGGCTCGTGAACGCAACCATAAAAAACTGTCTGTAAAGTCTGCTGCATATCAGCGTCAGGTCTTTACGAAAGAAATGAAATACAAGTATACGATACTTGCACCTCAGATGAGTCCCATTCACTTTAAGTTTGTGAAAAAGGCGTTTGAGTATGCAGGCTATAATTTTGTCATTCTTGATGCGGTTGATCCTGAAGCAGTGGATACGGGACTGAAATACGTCAACAATGATGCCTGCTATCCTTCCATTTTAGTTGCTGGACAAATGATTGCGGCATTGCAAAGTGGCAAATACGATGTAAACAAGACGAGTCTGCTTATTTCCCAGACTGGTGGTGGCTGCCGGGCAACGAATTACATTGGATTTATACGCCGGGCATTGAATGATGCTGGGCTAGGACATGTGCCGGTCATTTCTCTCAGTGCTCAGGGCTTTGAAAAGAATCCTGGATTTAAAATTTCTCTGGGGCTTGTAAACCGTGCCATGTGTGCTTTGATGCTTGGAGACCTTTTGATGCGTTGTCTGTATCGGACACGCCCATATGAAGCTGTTCCCGGCTCTGCAAATGCACTGTATGTACGGTGGAATGCAAAAATTGAAAAAGCCCTTAAATTTATTACTCCTGTTTCGTATCATCGTTTGATAAAAGGTGTCGTTAGGGATTTTGATGCTCTTCCGTTGCTTCCTGTAAAAAAGCCACGTGTTGGAGTGGTCGGTGAAATTCTTGTAAAATTTCACCCGACGGCAAACAATCAGATTGTTGAAACCATAGAAAAAGAAGGTGCTGAATGTGTTATGCCTGATCTTGCAGACTTCCTTTTCTATTCTTTCAGTACGGGGATATTCCGTCATCAGGAGCTTGCCTTTCCTAAAAAGACAGAACGTAACGCAAGGCTTTTTGTATGGCTTTTGGAACGCTACCGTACATATATGAAGCGACAACTGAAAAAAAGCCGTCGCTTTGATCCGCCCACAATCATTTATACCCTTATGAAAGGGGTGAACGACATTGTTCAATTGGGAAACATTACGGGTGAAGGATGGTTCCTTACTGCTGAAATGGTGGAACTCATCAAGAGCGGTGTCTTGAACATTGCATGTGTTCAGCCGTTTGCCTGTTTGCCAAATCACATTACGGGCAAAGGAATGATTAAGGAACTTCGCAGAAGGTATCCGGGCACTAATATTTCTGCCATTGACTACGATCCAGGTTCGAGCGAAGTAAATCAGCTGAACCGCTTGAAATTACTGTTGAGCAATGCTCCTGCCGGTCGTCATCCAGATGAGGGAAACGATGGCATGATTCATGGTCCTGACGGTTCCGTTGTTACGCCTGAAATTCAGTTGGCATCTGGTGCTGCTGTTCTGGAAGATACAGAACCAGTAAAAGAAAGTGATATTCCTGTAGCTGTTGGCATGGGAGGAAAGTAAATATGAAAAAGGCTTTGTCTTTTATAGGTTTGTGCATTGCAGCACTTGTTCCTGTTTTTGCAGATTATGCTCGGTCAGGAATTCCCGATTCAACGGAAATTCGTGCACAGCTTGTACAGAGCTGGTTTACAGCTCCTGTGCAGGATGTCCGCCTGAAAGCTCCCGAAATTCTGAAAGACGGTATTGGCAATGAGTTTCAGGTGCGTGCAGAGGATGCCGACGGGGAAACTGCCATTATTGTTGCTCCCAAGACATTGATTAATTTCAAGTATCAGAATGGAGAGTCAAGCTACACTGAACAGACTTCACGATATTCAAAGACTTCTCCGGGAAGTTGGATTCTGTACCGCAACAGTAAGACTGGCAAGCCTTTGCGTGTCAGGCTGTATTTTAACAATGATTCAGACGTATACGTTGAATTTAGGGATAATACTCCGAAACTGTATGCGGATATGATTGTGTGTAATTCCTATGTTGCCCGTTCCATTCCTGTGGGCTTCTCGCTGAAAAAACTGTATACAACATCATTTGATTCTGTTGTCAGGATGACGGAACGTTCACTTCCGTGGTGGCAGGTTACGGTTGTTCCAAGGCAGTACCATTCTGTGCTGCAGATGGCAAACCTTATTCGCGGCTATCTAAGAAAAATGTATTATCAGGAAGATGCATGCTACAACGAAAATGAAGAGCTGTATTGCATAACATTGAATGAACCGTTCAGGGCAAATACGAAAGATGCAGAAAAGAATGCGGCGATTGATGCTGCCGTTGCAACGGCAGAACGTAATGGAAAACTCGTTCTGAGTGGTCCTGGTTTTTTGAAGTGGATTGTTGACGGCATTGTAAAAAACACAATGGGACGAAATACGAAGGTAGATGACCTTGTTGTTCCTACGGTCAATTACAACAGCTTGGGAAAAAACGGTGTCATTTCCCAAAACTGGAATCTTTCCTTTACGTTGGATTGGTGCCGAAATCTGGCTGTTGAAGCTTTGAATGCACGTTCAAGCAAACGGCAGTACACATATACCATGGGGGCAAAGGATAATACTGGTGTTGATGTGCGGCTTTCTCCCTTTGTTGCTGACATTGAAAATGGGCGTATCTTGCAGTCTACGGGATACAGTATTGATACTGGCTATTCGTTGCGGGAACTGAAAGGGCTTTTGTATATTCTTGCAGTGACAGAACCGCGGCATTTTTATCTTGCTGCCATAAAGCAGCATTCTGTTGAAAAGCCCGAAAACGCATCCTTTACAAACTGTGCCGTCATTTTCCCTTATTTTGATGACACGGGAAGCTTTGACTGCATTATTTATGAAATGGGCAAGGAACTTTCCCTTGCGGAATTCCTGAAAAGCCACAGCGATTCATTCATTCATCTGGAACGTGTCGAAGCTACCGATTATTTTAGCCCAATGATAAAGTAAAGGAAACTTCTAAAAGTTGCTAAAATTGTCGGTCTAATAGACAGGCTTTCTTAATATCATTATACTTATTCTTATGTATAATGATATTAAGGCAATCGCATTTGATATTGATGGTACTCTCTATCCTTCGTGGCAGCTGTATGTTCGAATTGCTGGATATTTTTTTCATCACATTCAGTTTTTTCTAAAATATAATAAGGTTCGCAAGGTGTTGCATCAGACAGCTCCACTGCCTGATTTTTTTGAGTATCAGGCTCGGCTTCTTGCCGATGAAATGCATGTAACGACAGAATTTGCAAAAGATCAAATAAACGAGATTTGCTATGAGGGATTAAAGCCTTATTTTTTTGAAATGAAGCCCTATGCCAATGTGTATCAGACGATCTGTGCCTTTAAGGCTGCCGGTTTGAAAATTGGCATTTTGTCTGATTTTCCTCCTGAGCAGAAGGGACGTTTGTGGGGATTGCGTTCCTTGTGCGATGTGTGTATTGGTTCTGAGGAATCTGGGGCGTTGAAACCTTCCATTTATCCGTTTGCAATATTGGCGGAAAAGCTGGGAGTAAAGCCAGAACAGGTGCTGTATGTCGGTAATAGCATCAAGTATGATGTAATGGGTGCTAAGTCCTATGGCATGAAAACAGCCTATTTGCTTAAGGGATTTAGGAAATTGCTGGGCATAAAATGCGCTGCCGCAGACATTTCATTTAAAAACTATCGCCAACTGAAGAATATTGTATTAAAATAGACAAAATCTAGGATTATATGTTATAATAAAAGATATTTTTGGGTGGGGAAATAAAAAGTGATTGTTCTTGCAATTGTTGTATCCGTCATTCTGTCGGCTGCGATTTCTGTGGGATTGAAGCGTGCAGACAGAAATGAAAGTTCGATAGAAAAGGTAAAGAGGTATTCTGAAAAGTGTAAATCTGATTTGGAGCAGATTTCAAAGGAAAAAGAAGCTCTTTTGGACAGCCGTTCCAGTGAATTTGAAAAGCTGGACATTCAGGCTAAGGGTGCCTTGAAGCGCATGTCCGAACAATTGGATGAAGTTCGTGCAAATTCCGATGACCTTCAGGTAATCATTGACAACATGAAGAACATAGGAGAAAAGATTTCTTCCTATGATAATCTCGTAAAGAACCTGATGGAAATGACGGTTGCTGTTGAACAGAATCTCGAAAATGTAAAAAAAGAAGCAGATACAATAGAAAAATTTAATGCTCGCCTTACCACTCAACAGAAAACAGTTGATGCATTGGATCGCAAGATTGCGGATTTGCCGAAACGGTTTACTGACAAGAATGTTGAACAGCTGGAATCCATCAAAAAGGGGCTTCTTGATGAATATGAAGAACGTGCCCGTGCAATTGATGAATCTACAAGGAAATATGTAGAAACGAACAATAGCATCATGGAAAAAATTTCATCGGACATTCAAAATGCCTATTCAAATGCTGCCCGAAATGCTGAAGAGCTTGAAGATGCTTCTTTTAAGGAACTGCAAAAGCGTTCTGAAGACAGAAAGAAAGCTGTGATTGATTCTGTCGAAGCCGAGGCAAATCGTCTGATTGGATTTATTGAAAATAAAATTCAGACCGTACAAAAAGGTCTTGTCGAAAAGACAAAGGCCTTTGACAATACTTTTGAAGAAAAGGCGGAAGAATTGTCTGCCTATGTAGAAGAGCGGACAGAAGCTCTGAGTGTTGATCTTGAAGAAAAGATGAATCGGCTCAACGATGTTGTTTCTGAACGTACTGGTGTCATGGATTCTTCATTTACAGACAAAATCCGATCTCTTGAAGACTTGTATCATGAGCGTTCTAATGAACTGGAAAATTCCTGCAATGCAATTATTGATGACATACGGAACAATCTTGCAGAAAAAACGGATGCCATCTTGTCTTCTGTTGAAGACAAAACTCAGTCTATGTCTGCATCTTCGTCTGAAAAGATTCAGAGCTTGTATGCTGATTTTGAAGACCGGGCTTCTTCAATTGAGAACAGTATTAATGAAATTGCAACGAACCTTCAATCACGGCTGGGTGGGAAAACTGCCGAGCTTGAAAGCTCTATACAAACATCTACGGCAGAATTGCAGAATCAGTTGAATGAAAAATTGGCTGATATCACCCAATCCGTAACAGGTACAACAAATTCTTTGCAGAATCAGCTGTCGGAAACCTCTGTTCGTCTCCATTCAGAGCTTGAAGGAAAAGTTTCTGAATTAGAAGCTTCCATGAACGAATTTGAGCATTCAATGACAACTGAATTTGCAGAGAAGACTTCTTCTGCGAAAGATTCCATAAATGCAATCGTTTCTGCATTGCAGTCAAATCTTAAGGCTGAATCTACCGCTATGGAAGGTACTGTCAATGCAATGACTGCGGACTTTAATGCCCGTGTTTCACAGGTGAAGGATGAGTTTTCCGATAGGTCTAAGGAAATAGAGCTTGCAATCAATGCTGTTACTGCAGATTTGCAGGATAAATTAAGCGACAAGACATCTGCACTGGACAATTCGATTATGTCAATGACGACTGATTTGCAGAATCAGTTGCATGAACGGACATCATCTCTAGAAACCGAGTCCATGCAGAAAATTGATTCCTTGAATGCTGCTTTGGAAGAGGCTTCCGTTCGCGTTCAAAATTTCTTTGATGAAAAGACAGCTGGACTGTCAGATGAGTTTACAGCAAAGACTGATGACCTTGAAAAGAATTTGAACCAACGTACTGACAATATAGCCCAGGCATTGTCAATAAAGACAGACAACCTGGTTTCTCTGTTTAATAATCGCTCTGGAAAACTTGATGAAAGCGTCAAGACGCGTCTTTCGGAATTGGAAACTCAGTTCAATAAAAAAATAGAGGAATTGCAGAATGCGGCTGCTGTCATAAATGAACAGATTTCAAGCAGGACATCGGGCATTGAAGATAAAGTAATGAAAGAGCTTTCTTCAATGACGGAAAAAGTACATGCCGTAACTGATGGAATCCGCAAGCAGACTGCCGTAGTCATAAATACCTATACAAAGGAATATGAAAACTACAATAATGAATTGAACGGACGGGCAGATTCCATTCGTAATAATCTTGAAAGCAGACTCTCTGAGCTTGATTCCTCAACGAATGCTCGGATTGAAGACTTGATGTCCGAAGTGGATGGCAAAATAAAGGAAATGAATACTTTGAAGGAATCCATTTCGAACAGGCTTGAAGGAGAATCTTCTTCTTTGCAGGAACATGTTCGCTCACAACTTGAGACAACACTCGATGACATAAAGGAAAAGACTTCTGCTGCGGTGGAACGTTATACAGCGGAGGCTGCAAACTATACGCAGATTGTCGATACCAGAACGGGTACCTTGCACAGTACTCTTGATGAAAAGTTGGCAAGCCTTGAAGATGCTATTCAGCAGAAAACGGCACAGTTGGAAGACATGATGAATCAGAGAACTTCTGGCATTGAAAGGGAAGTTCAGCAACGTACTGATACAATTGAAAATGCTGTACAGGAACACACCTCTGAATTTGAAAACAGGTTGACTGAAAAATTGTCCGCCTTTAAGAGTGATTTTGATACTAAGTCTGAAGTTTTGTTCTCACAATATAAAGAGGCCTCTGCTGATATTGAGCAGAAATTCAATGAAAAGGCTGACAGTCTTTGTTCTGCTTTGGACGACAAGCTTTTAACATTTGAGAACACTATGAACAGCAGGAATTCTTCGTTTAATGAAGAAGTAACTGTTCGCTTTAATGAGATGAATGCTGCCGTTGATGATGCAAATGTTCGGATGAAATCTCAAACCGAAGAGTTTGAAAAGATGGTGAATCAGCGGTTGTCGGATTTTGCTGACAGCATAACGTCTCGTGCAGATGATGCTTTTGCCGAATACACGCAACAGGCTTCTGGATATGTTGAAAAAATAGAATCTGAGACACAAGCGTTGAAAGATGCTTTGAATGAGAGAGTTCATGCAGTTTCCGAACAAATGGATTCTGTGGCTTCTGACATTGCTCATTCCTCAGAGTCTCTGATGACTCAATATAGGGAAACAACTGCAGATATTGAACGGCAGTTTACAGAAAAGACCGATGCAATGCGAGCTGCTGTGAATGAGCGTCTTTCTGAATTTGAAAATGATATAAACGGCAGAACTGCCTCGTTTGATGAAAACATTTCGATTCGCATTGAGTCCATCGATTCTGCCATGAAGGATGCTGATGAACGCGTACGTCAGCAGGTTGAAGATTTTGAAAAAGCTCTTGATGAAAAATTTGCTGGACTGTCAGAAAGCTTGACTTCGCGTACAGAAAAGGCCATGTCGGATTACAATGAACAGGCATCAGGATATGTCGAAAAAATTGAGGCGGAAGCACAGTCTCTGCATGCCTCTCTGCAAGATTCTGTTGCAGAATTGCATGACACAATGGATGAAAGACTGAAGAAAGTGTCTGAAAAGATAGAATTTGTTTCTTCTACGATTCAGAACAAGGCTGACTCCCTTGAAAAGTCTATAGCAGACCGTGTAGATGAAATGAAAACCAGTGTAAATGCAGAAGCCGATGCTGCATTTGACAAATACAAGAAGAATGCAGATGTCTATTTAAAGAATATTGATGATTACACGGGAAATCTTCAGAGTACCCTTAAGCTCAAAAAAGATGATCTTGAAAAGA
>JAFVDR010000301.1 GCA_017476165.1 Treponema sp.
CCGCCACTACAGCTCCTGACAGAGTTACGAAAGGTCACAACTCCAGAAACACACCCTGTTTTCGACAGGACACAATTCAAAAGAGATTCATGCCCTGCATGAATTCCATCAAAGCTTCCAACAGTAATAGCGGTTCCCCTGCTTAACCATTCAACGGGGAACATGCCCCCTGCAATCTGCTCCCACGTAAACACACGGCACTTGCCCGTCTTTTTGCGGGGAACAACAAAACTATAGGACAATTTTCTGTCTGCAAGGCAAATCATGCCGGCAAAACTATTGTCATCATAAAAGACAGCGATTTCGCTGCCCTGTTCATCAGCCCCTGCAAAATTAATTCTTGAAAACATCTTGCCAGAAAGCGGTCTTCCATTCATATATGCATTTTCATATTCTTTTTTTACCACATCAGCCTTTAATCCGCAAAGGTGGGCCAGATCTGGCGTAAAGGAAAGAAAATGCCTTTTTATGTCCTGCATATTTTCATCGGAATCCTTACTTTTGAGAGACTTGTTTCCTTCATCAGAAAATTTTCTGTCATTGAGTATTCCGTTTTGTATGGTAAACGCTGGGAGCAAGGAATAACAGGCAGCATCTTCAAGCAAAAATGGTCCTACCTGAGTACGGCGCAAAGCACTTAAATGTGCACACGATCCAAGCCACTCTGCCATATCGCGTGCAAGGGCACGGATATATGTTCCCTTAGAACATTCAATCTGTAAGAGGGCATACGCATTTGCATTTTCAGCATCTGGCTCCTTAAAATCAAGCAAGGTATTGCTGTATACAAAAATCTGACGTGGCTCAAGTACAATAGAGTTTCCTTTGCGAACCATGTCACTCGCGCGTTGCCCACCAACGTGAATTGCAGAAAACACAGGCGGAGTTTGAAGGAGAGCACCAGTAAACTTGGCACACGCTTTTTCAACAGCCTCCCTGTCAGGAATTGATTTTTCCTTTCTGACAACGACACCGCACGGATCCAACGTATCAGTTTCAGTACCAAAACAGACAACTGCAAGGTACGTCTTTTTAAATCCTGTAACATGAGGCACCAAGTGAGTCAAGCTTCCACTTAAAACCACAAGCAAGCCATCCGCAAAAGAATCCAGCGTTCCTGTATGTCCAACCTTTTCAGTGTTAAGGGCATGCTTTATGCTCCACAAGGAGGAAAAACTGGTTATGCCGGATTTTTTTGCAAACGGAACAATTCCCGATGGATTGTCAGTCAGTTTCTTTTTCTTTGGCATTTTTTTCTAATTCATTCAGTTTCTGAACCATATCATAACCATCACGCATAGAAAAATCGGCTATAAATGTCAGCTTGGGAAATTTATAGATGCTCAGCTTTTTCGCAATGCTAGACTGAATAAAGCCTGCAGCACTCTGCAATCCCTGAACGCCACGTTTCACAGCATTTTCGTCCATAAAGGATGAAACATAGACCTTTGCATATGCAAGATCGCCGGCAACTTCCACGCGATTAATTGTCAAAAATTCATTTACCCGAGGATCTTTTATTTCATGCAGGAGAATCATGTTTGCAATTTCCTGCTTCAACTGTTCTCCAAGACGAATCAACCTAAACTGCCCCATCAGTCAGCATCTCCGTTTTCAGAATCTTTGAGGGCAGCTTCTTTTGCCCAATCCTCAGGGGTCTGAATCTGATCAGCACGAGCAGCCTCGGCCTTCCGTTCTTTTCCTGCCTCTTTTGCAGCCTTTTCAGAAAGTTGCTGTTCCTGCTTTTCAGCAAGAGCCTTTGCAGCAGCTGCAGCTTCCCGCTGGGCAGTTCGTTTTTCCATTTCAGCGCGTTCATCAACAAGTGTATCACCGAGTTTTCGGGCAACTTCAACAAATTCAAACGCTTCAATTACATCGCCTTCCTGAATGTCCTGCCAGTTTTCAATGCCAAGACCGCATTCGTATCCTGCACGAACTTCTTTTGCATCTTCCTTAAAGCGTTTAAGGGAACCAACTTTTCCCGTGAACTTGACAACGCCATCCCGAATAATGTTGACATTGCTTGTACGCTTAATAACACCATCGGTAACGTAACAACCCGCAATAATGCCAATCTTAGGCACTTTAAACGTATTACGAACTTCAAGCGTACCGGTAACTTCTTCTTTTGTATCAGGCTTAAGCATACCTTCCATAGCCTGCTTAATTTCTTCAACACAACGGTAAATAATATTGTATTTTCGTATTTCGACCTTTTCCTGATCAGCAAGAGCCTTTGCCTTTGCCGTAGGACGGACATTGAATCCGATGATAATGGCATTATCATCGGCAGCAGCAAGCATAACATCGCTTTCGTTGATTGCACCGGCACTCGAATGAATGACGACAAGTCGAATGTCTTTCGTAGAAAGCTTTTCAAGGGATGTCTTTAGCGCCTCTGCACTACCCTGCA
>JAFVDR010000302.1 GCA_017476165.1 Treponema sp.
ACCAAAAGATTGGGATGAAAGTGAAGATGGAAATTTTAGATTAACTTATCCATCAAACTTTTGGGATGATATTTCTATTCCATTCTGGTCGATGCCAGAAAATACAGACCATCCAACGCAAAAAAGTGAAAAACTATATGCAAAACTTGTCTTAGCTTCGTCAAAAAAAGGTGATGTAGTATTTGATCCATTTTTAGGAAGCGGAACAGCTAGTGTCGTAGCAAAAAAACTAGGAAGAAAATACTGCGGAATTGAATTGAATGAAGAATACTGTATGTGGGCAGAAAAGCGTTTGCAAATGGCAGATTCGGATTCAACAATCCAAGGTTATTCAGATGGTGTTTTCTGGGAAAGAAATACACTTCCTTTGCAGCAAAAGCTTTCTAAGCAGAAAGGAACTGTTGCTCCAACTGCAAAAGAAAATTCTTTGTCAGGAAATGAAAATCAAGAAGAATTACCTTTGTTTGCATAAAAAAGTACATTAAGAGGTTTTGTATGTTTGAATTTGATTATAAATATGGTCAAAAAGAAATGAAGGAAGCTTCAAACTTCATGTTTGTTCAAAGTTGAGAAACTACCGCTGAACTCATAACACAATAAGATCCCACTTTGTCAATAGGATTTCAAGAAGTTCAAATCCGACAAATCGGTCGAGCCGACTTTTTATTGACATAATCCGTGCGGTTGATGCCTGATTTTATATGTATAGGTGGAGATTCTTCATGAAAAGCAAATTTTTCATAAAAAATTGAAAAACATGTGCGTAGAAACATGGCATAGAGTTGACCAAAATACATATTTTCTGCTATGATACAGTAATCATGGGGGTGTAGCTCATCTGGTTAGAGCGCTTGCATGGCATGCAAGAGGTAAGGGATTCGACTTCCCTCATCTCCACTATGTTTAAAACTATCCGACCTGAAGCAATTACCGATAATCCTTTTAAAATGATTGGAAAAGACTGGATGCTCGTAACGGCATGCCTCAAAACTGTTGATGAAGAAGGAAATGTCCGTACAGGCAGAGTAAACACCATGACCGCAAGCTGGGGTGGTACAGGATTCCTGTGGAACAAGCCTGTTGCAACCATTTATATCCGTCCTACACGCTATACAAAAGAAATCATTGACCAGACCGATACTTTTTCACTGAGTATTTTGCCCGAAAACAAATATAAGACTGCACTTGACTATTGCGGAAGCCACAGCGGACGCGATGGTGATAAATTCAAGTCGGCAAAGCTTGACGTTCAGTACACGAATGATACTCCGTGGATAAAACAGGCTCGTCTTGTACTGATATGCCGTAAGCTGTATGCACAGGAGTTTTCTCCCTATAGCTTTACTGATGAAAAAATCCTGAACCAAAACTATAAAAAAGATGATTTCCACACAATGTACATTGGGGAAATCATCAAAGTCATGGAAGACAAGCGGTAACGGAAATTGCCTGCCCTTCCTGTTGTTTCTACCGTTGCAATGTTGATGTCTTAATCTTTCGCCAGATTTCTTCTCCTGCAAGAGTTTTGACAATTTCCATGGCAAACTCTTCGGCTGCTCCTGCTCCACGTCCCGTTATGACGTTTGCATCATGAACGAACGGTGTTCCGCCAACAAATGTCTTTTGAAACACTCCTGCATCGCTTTCCATGTCGGTGAAGCATGTCCATTTCCTGCCCTGCAATGCTGTTGTCTTTGAAAGGACTAGCGCAGGGGCTGCACAAATTGCACAAATCAGCTTTTTTTCAGCATCCATGGCATTGATAAATGTAATGGCACTGGCACTGGCCGCAATGTTCTTTGTTCCCGGCATTCCTCCTGGTACAACAACTGCATCGGGCAGTATGCCTCCACATCCAGAAAGATAGGCTTCTAGCGTAATGTCTGCTGTAATGCACACTTTATGGGAGCAGGTAACAGTTCGAGATTGCGTTCCAACAGAAACGAGGGTTACGTCAAGACCTGCACGCCGTAAATAATCTACAGGAGTAAGTGTTTCAACTTCTTCTGAACCATCTGCAATAAAAATGACAACATTTTTCATAAAAACGCTCCTTGATAGCAATTTTACAATTGAAATTATACCCTAAATAAAGTAAACTGCAAATAAATATGAAAAATGTGCTAGCTATTGATGCTTCCTTAAATTTTTTCGATTTCCTCAAAATGCAGTTGTCATATCAGCAGATAATGCTGGAATATGCAGACAGTGCAAAAAATGCATATACTGTTATGGCTTCTTGCGATCCAGAACTCATTATCATTGACATTGATGTTAATCTGAGTGCTGTAATGGAGTTCCTAAAAAGAAAGCTGACAGACCCAAATGCAAAGCATATTCCCATTATTCTTATAGGGCGAGAAGAATACAGAAAGCAGGTAACGCCGCTCATTTACTACGGCGTACTTAAGTTTTTTTCAAAGCCTGCAAAATTTGACAAGCTGTTTAGGACAATAGGTCAACTCATCGGTGCAAATTTTGAAGCTGATGAAACGAACAGTATTCTCGAAACCCATGTAACGGACGACACCATCTTCATAGAAGTATCAGGAGGGCTGAACAGGGCAAAAATGGCAATGCTTCGGTTCAGGCTTTCCCACTGCATCAAGGAATGCAAAATCAAGACTCCGAAAGTGATACTGATGCTGTCAAACATGGAGTTGACGTTCATGGATACGTCAAACATTGTGTACCTGCTTGACAACATTCTTGAGGACTTTAGTATTTCAAATAAACACCTGACAATCGTAACGAAAAGCCAGTTTGTGCATGACCTCATTCATGGACGGCAGGAGTATGAGCACATTCGCGTGACAGACTGTCTGACATCCATTATTGACGACATAATGGGACAGTTTGCAGGTATGGATCAGATTGAAACGATTACCAGCAAGCTCTTGCTTCCAAACAAGTCAACATCGATGGAAGAACTTGATTTCCGCTTTTCAACCGACTACGATGGCACCATAATGAAGGTCTCCGATAATGGAGGCATCGTCAATGTTGCTATTGTTGATGACGATCCAATCATCCAAAAGATTTTGCAGGTTGCATTTGAAAAATCTGGTGCTGACACTTTTGTGTTTAGTAGCGGTGTATCGTTCCTCAACTCCATACCCGACCACTTGTACGACATCATTGTTCTGGACATATTCATACCAGACATGAACGGATTTGATATCCTTCATAATCTGCAGCATCGGGATTATGCTGCTTCAATTCTCATTTATTCTCAGGCTACGAACAAGGAATATGTCATCAAAGCCCTGACGCTGGGAGCAAGAAACTATCTGGTCAAGCCTCAAAAGCCAGGTCTTGTTGTAAGCAGCGCCTTTGAAATGCTTTTGAGACGGACCGATGAACTATAGCAGCATTGATTCAGGAAGCAGGTTTTTAGCAAGTACTCTGCACGAGGTTCGTACTCCGATTCAGACCATTATCAGTACAACTGAGTTGCTGGAGGATACAACGCTCGACAAGGAGCAGACTGAATATGTCCGTCAGATAGAATTCAGTGCAAACGTCCTGCTGCAGCTTGCAAACGATGTCCTGGACTTTACGAAGATTCGGTCAAAGGAATTTAAGCTGGAAAGCATTCCCTTTGACATCATAGAACTTACCGAACATGTGGTGGATCTTATCAGCATAGATGCATTCAACAAGGGACTCGAAGTTATTACCGACATTGACTATAGCATGCCGGCAACAGTTATGGGTGACCCCACTAGAATGCAGCAGATTTTGCTGAATCTGGTTAAAAATGCCGTAAAATTCACATCCAAGGGGTATATCCTTGTACGATTGTCCCACGAAAACAACAATCTGTACTTTCAGATAATCGACAGTGGCATTGGTGTTGTGAAGGAAAAGCAGCACCTCATCTTTAAGGACTTTTATCAGGTAGATGCGAGCACCACACGAAAATATGGAGGAACGGGGCTTGGACTTGCAATTTGCAAGAATCTTGTAGAAGTCATGAACGGAAAAATTGGAATGCGTTCAAACCCAAAAGGCGGCTCAATATTCTGGTTTACCATTCCTCTTGTGCAGTCTTCATTTGACATTGAAAAAAAAGAAACTCTTTCAGTTCCTGCTAACACTCGGATTCTCATCATAGACAACAATCGACTTTCACTTTCCTGCTTTGGCAAAAAGCTCTATTCACTGGGAATTTCACGCATAAGTGGAGCATCTTCTGAATCAGAAGCCATTTTAAAGCTGACCGAAGCTTGCAGGCACAACAAGCCCTTTACCACGGTATTCGTGAATATCCCCATGGCAGAGCAGAATGACTGGAGTATTGTCTCTGCAATACGGAACGAAATAAATCTTAAGGACATAAAGCTGATTCTGATGATTCCAGAAGGACAGATGAGGAAGGATTCAAAAAAGCAGATGCTGAACATGTTTGATGGTTATCTGTACAAGCCTCTGAAACGTGACCCTCTGCTGTGCATCTTTAACAATACGGTTCCAAAAGAGCAGCTGCTTGTCCAGCAGAAGGAAGAACAGGAAAAGTTGAACAGGACGGTTGCAAAGGGCAACCAGATTCTTATTGCAGAAGATCATCCTGTAAATCGCAAGTTGCTGGAAACATTCCTCGAACGGTATGGTGCAACGGTGTATCTTGCGGAAAATGGGGTGCAGGTCATCGAACAGGTAGTAAAGCATCCTGAAATTGATTTAATCTTTATGGATATCTTTATGCCGGTCAAGAATGGTATTGATGCAACTGTAGAAATACGAAATATGAGCTACAAGGGCATCATCATTGCCTGCACGGCAAACAGTGATCCCGACGACTTCAAGCAATACAAAAAAATGGGTATCAATGACATTCTGGTAAAGCCGTACAAAAGGGAATCGGTAAAAAAGATGCTCGACAAATGGAACACGGTACTCATGTTTCCAGAAGCAAAAAAGATTGTCTCCCTTACCGAAACAAACAACAAGGCTGCAGAAATTTGGGATTTGGCCGATTTTACCGACACCACGAACGAAGACAAGGAACTTGCAAAATCGCTGATGGATGACTACATTGCTCAAACTCAGAAATTCCTTGGACTCATCAAGCGTGAGCTGGGTAAACCTGACAGAAACATTGCAAACTTAAAGTATTATGCACATACCCTCAAAGGAAGCAGCTCCGCCGTCAGTGTACACAAGCTTGCTGCGTACAGCAAAAAAATGGAAGAAGCTGCAGATGTCCAGGATCTCACCACGTTTGAATCAATACGGATAAACTTTGCTGTGGACTTTTTGACGCTTAAACAGCTTGTCAAGTCATGGAAATCTGCACTGTAACGCAGTGCCTTTAGTTCAAAAAAAGGAGCAGGATATGAAGACTCTTGTAAAAACCAATTTTCATACGCACTGTACATTTTGTGACGGCAAAAACACTGCCGAAGAAATGGTTCAGTCTGCAATTGAAAGAAACTTTGACATCTTGGGGTTCAGTTCGCATTCAATGTATCCGTTTGCATCAAGCTGGCATGTTTCTGTTGGTCGGCATGGTGAATATTGTACGACGATCCGTGACCTTGCACAAAAATACAAGGATGTAATTTCCGTGTTGTGCGGATTTGAAGCGGATTATATTGAAGGTCTGTGTGCTCCTGACAAGAGCGCATACAAGGAGTTTGCTCCTGATTTTCTTATAGGTTCTGTCCATTATGTTACTGCGAAAACAGGTTTCTTTGAAGCTGACAATACTTTGCTGTCGGTCAGAAAAGGAATAGAAACTCATTTTGGCGGAGATGTCAGAAAGGCTGTTCAGCGGTATTTCCAGCTTGAACGCGAAATGCTGAAAAACTGTTCGTTTGACATACTGAGGCACCCCGATTTGATACGCAAGCAGAACACGGGAACTGACAATCTGTTTTCTGAAGATGAAGACTGGTACAGGCAGGAAGTTCTGGAAACAGTGGAGGCAATTGCAGATGCCCATGTCTGTGTAGAAATAAACACTGGCGGCATGGCTCGTGGATACATGCGCACTCCGTTTCCATCTCCTTTCTTTTTAGAGCAGCTGCACAAACATAATGTTCCTGTCACCATAAATTCGGACTCTCATGCAAAGAATACGATTGACTACTGGTTTGAAGACGCAAAGGAATATGCACGAAACGCAGGCTACACGGAGCTTGCATACTTTACAAAAGACGGCATGAAGATGCAGTCCATCTGACAATAAAATTCATAAAAAAGGGCACTGTGCTCGCAATGGTCAGTAGTGTCATGCTCATTGCAATACAGTGCCCTTTTCAAGCTAGGTTGAAGGAACTAACGGTTTTTCTTTTCTTCCTGTGCTTGACAGTTTATGCACAGACCTGCATAGGGGATAGCTTCCAGCCGAGCCTGAGGAATCTCTTTGCCACAGATAAGGCAAATTCCGTACTTTCCCTGCTTTATCCTGTCAAGGGCACCGTCTATCAACTGAAGGCGGTAGGCAGAGGCCTCTCCCAGAGAGTTTAAAAGGGTACGATCTATTGTATCGGAAGCTATGTCAGCATCGTCACCAGTTTCGAGAGTTTCGACCATTTTTGCAAGCTGTTCGCTGCGACCAGCAAGGGACTCAAGAATTTCTTTTCTTTGGATTAGTAATTTCTGTTTTTGTTCTTCACAAAAATCTGCATTCATAATTACTCCTTGTTGACAATTATTTTTATTTTGTACATACTAATATACGCAAAAAAATCTAAAAATGCAAATGAATTCTGGAGGAATTTGTGGCAGCTAAAGATGAGGCTATTGAAGTAGTTGGTATCGTAAAGGAAGCTCTTCCTAATACGGTGTTTCGTGTAGAATTAGAAAACAAGCACATCATTCTTGCACATTTGAGCGGAAAGATGAGAAAGCATTACATCCGCATTGTTCCTGGTGACAGCGTAAAGGTTGAACTCTCTCCGTATGACTTGAACCGCGGAAGAATCATTTTCCGTGAACGCTAATTTATTCACTAATAAAGATATATTTTACAGATCGAACAGCATCTATTATTCCATTTATACCGACTATAAGAGCAATGATATTAATTGGGAACAGCCAGAACGTAAGTCTGCTTACACCTAAGCCCAAAATGGCATGAAGAATACCTTTTAGGCACTTTCTGAGCCAGTAAGAACGGGAATAGTTCTGTGATGGGCGATACGTATTCCAAGAGTGGTAGGTGCTTTTATAGTAGGTGTCCTCATCTGCATCATCGCCAAAACCTGATTGTGATGACGAATGCGATGTGGCATCATTAAAGAATTCCCAGAATGGATTTTGACCATATCCATAAGTACCAGTTCCATAGGAACTGCTTTGCTGGTTGTATCCATGCTGATGTAAAGATTCTGAAGAGCCATACAGGTCATATTCGCGTTTTTTGCTTTCATCTCCAAGGATGGCATAGGCAGCATTTATCTGTTTAAATTTTTCTTCTGCTATGGTGTCCCCTGGATTTCTGTCAGGATGATACTTAAATGCAAGCGTTCTGTAAGCTTTTTTTATTTCCTCAGCAGAAGCTTCCCTGCCTACCCCCAAAACTGAATATAAATCTTCCATAAATAGTTCCCTGTATTTCGTTTATGGAAACCTCAAAAGTCAGAAGTGTTTAGAGGTTTCCTTGCACTTACTACTACAATAAAACAAAAAAGTGTTAATGACAAGGAAAATAACACAATTTTACTGCTTAAGCAAAACCCATGTAGCTCCAGAACCACCATTGTTTCGGTCAGGATGTCCTGATGTTCCCAGTCGCGAATCCTGTTCTATAAACAGTTTTACCATTGGACCGAGTACGGGATCCGAACCATGGCTATGTTGTCCTTTTCCGTGAATTATCATTATTTTTTTCAGTTTTCGCCTTGAACATTCGTTGACAAAGCTTTGCAAACGCTCCCAAGCTTCCGATCTGGTCAGTCCATGCAAGTCCAGTACAGCCTGCGCTTTCAACTGCTTCAAGTAATGTATGTCATGAAGCTTTCTGTTTTCATTTACTTCATCTGCAATCTTGTCTTTGTCTATGGTGCCGTATCGGTTGAGCCATACATCCATTGGGTTTGCGCGGCGTTGGTTGTCGCGTTCCATCTGATATTCATAGGAATATCCCTGTCTCATGGCTTCTTTTTCTTCTTTTGTTGGAGCGTTTGCTTTTTTATGTGATTTTTGAATTCCTTTCTGAGGTTGTTGTGCTTTTTTTTGGGATTGATCCCACTCATTTAAAATATCGCCGAAGTCCATGCCATGTAAACAAAACTATTCAATAAAAATTACATCTTCTTTCTGCATCCATCCGTAGGTATCATGCGAAACTACGTACAGCCAGTTTCCTGAATGTTTTTTTATGCGAATGAGAGACCCTTTTTGAATAGCCATGCCAGTGGAATTATCTTTTTCGGGAATCGACATGAGCATTCCTCCAGAAACAACCGCATGCTGCCGGTTTACGCGCAAGCCATAAAAAATGCTTACACCGGTAAAAAAACAGAACAACCCCATGAACAACAAAAAAAACATGTATTTTCTGCGTCCAAAACACACTGTGCTCAAAACAAAAGTCAGAACCACCAAACATATAAACACGGACAGCAGAGGTTTGCTCGCAAGTGCACCGACAGAAGGCAAGCCGTGCTTTTTTTCAAATGAAATTCGGCTGATATATGCATGTGAAGCATGAGGAATGGAATGACGTTCTTTTTTCAACAGTATGCAATATTCTGCAATGGCATCATCAGAAAGCTCTTCATTTTCATTGAGTGTCATATCGCTGTCGGGTGCTTCATAGGATTCGGCAAAATCACTGGTAGCAGAAAGAGGGGCAGTGGATAAATTCCGTGCAGCTTTCGTTACATGGACTGTGCGAACGGGAAATTCCAGCGAACACGTTGAACCGTTCAATGCTGTAGCAATGATGTTAATTTCAGGAAGTTTTTGGAACCCTTCAGACAGCGGACACCAATCAAATGTAGCAACGGGACGAAGTCTTGAAAAGACTTCAAATTGTTGCTCCGTTGCTGTAATTTTTGGTACTTCATATTCCGAAACCTGTTCGAACAATGAGTTTTCAGGGATCGTCCAAGAAACCCCTTGAATGGCAGACGCAAATTGTACCTGTACTGTATACTGAATGTGGGTTCCAACAGGTACAGACATTTCCTTTGCCTCAGCCCCATTATATGCTTTGTTTACAAATAATACTGAAAGAGATGGCTTTAAGAGTTGCACGTTTTCATATACATGCACAGGTTCGAAAGGTATTTTGAAAAAATTATCTTTTATCTGCAAGTCGCAAGAGAACAGTTTATAATTGCCCGATTTCAAGAACCTTACGGTTACAACAATATGAGTTCCATACGAAGAGCTGATACTTTCAAGAGGAGGAATGTAGGTTTCCTTTTTTACGGAAACGAGTTCTACCTGTTCTGGAATGGAATTCAAGTAAACCGACACATCGTTCGGTGAAACATTTTCAATGTCCACGTAAAATTCTTCGTTAGTCAAAGAATAGATGTATCCATTTTTTTGATGAAAATGTAGGTTTCGTATTGCTTCATAGGACCACTGAGCATAGGCAGTTCCCACTGCACTAATGAGAATTAATAGTCCAATGAATTGCTTTCTGAATTTTCTTGCTGCTGACTTTTCCATGTGTTCCTTTCTTTTTCCCTCATCATTGAATACATTGCATTTTCCAATGCCTGATCATCTGAATTTTCAGACACAGATGTTATGTTTCGTTCCTTGACATTGTTTTGAACAGAAATTTTTTCAAGAGAAAGCTCCAGATTGATTTTTGTCTGTATGTCCGAACCGTTTATCATGAGTGCCTGCTTAAAATACGAAGCAGCGGTTTCATAGTCGCCTTTTTTGTGGGCAAGAAGCCCCAAATCAAATAAAATGGCAAAGCGGACTTCGTCCGTCGCATCGGGAGCAATCTGTCCAAGACGTTCTGTCGCTGCATTGTTTTCTTCTAGCATCAAATATGTTGATGCGAGTCCATACAAGGCATATTGTTCAAGGTATGAATCGTTGTTCTGGCGGGCCATGTTCAATGCATCAAGAAAACAGACTGTTGCCTGCTGGTAGTTTTTTCTGTTCCATTCAAGGCGTCCTTCCAATATTGTTTTTCCGCAGGAAAACTGTCCTGAACAGCTTGAAAACAAAGACATGACTGCAATAGCTCCAAACAGCCTGAACATTTTTTTTTGCATGTTCAAATGGCATTCCTGTGCAATGACAGACAATGCAACGAAAAAGATGCCAAGCTTTAAGAATAAGGAAAATCGCTTCATGTTCTGAGTTTCGTACGTAACGATGGCATCTCCTGCCGTATTTTTCAGGAGCATGTAGGCAGAACCCTTTTCTTCTGCCTTGACGAAGGTAACCGGCACCTGCTTGGCATTTGATTTTTTTGCCAATACAGAATGAACGGCTGATTTGATTGCATCTGAGCGAAGGGCTGTATGTACGGGGGTTTTTCCATCTCCTGCAATAATTTCGCTTTCTGTTTCTGAACCAAATCCAATGATTGTTACAGGAATTCCATATTTTACTGCATCATGCAGTGATGAAACCAGAGCAGAATCCGTTTCTTCGCCATCCGTAAAAAGCCATATATACGGAGCCTGAGATGATTGGACAGGAAAAGAATCTATTGCAGAAAGAATTCCTTTTCCAAGACTGGAGCCTCCTGCCGTCATTAATTCTGGAGAAAGATTTTTAAGGAGTCCCCGAACCATTTCCTTGTCTTCCGTAAGGGGAATTGCCACCGTGCCGTTTCCTTTGGCAAGGACAACGGAGATGCTTGCATTGTCCAAAGAGTCCATGAGTGATTCTGCATATCTGGCAGCCGTTTCCAGCCGCGACAACCCCTTCTTTGTATCTCTGGCAGTCATGCTGTAGGAAATGTCAAAGACAAAGCATACCGCTCTGCCGTTTTTCTGGATGGGAACGACCGTTCCTCCCCATGAAATTCCTGCATACGCACATATAAACAGAATGACGGCAACTGAAAGAAAGATAGTTTTGAATACCAAAGGGTATTTTATTCTGTAACGTGCATCTTTACTGATGTTGTGGCTTAGCCGCTTGTATCTTGCAACAAAGAAAATGATTGCAAAAAACAAGGGAATGCATGCATAAAATGCAGAAGGCCGTTCAATGAAAACAGAAGAAACATTCATTACAAAACCTCCTGAAGGATAACTCGGCGTATGAACCATGACAGTGCAAAAAAACAGGCTGCAAACAGCATCAACACCGTATAGTATTCCGTATCATAATTCTTTACAATATAGCTTTGTACAACAGATTCATTTTTTGACACAGATGTAAAGGCATTGGAAAGAGCGTTCAACGTTTCTATGTTAAAAAAAGCTCCATTTGCAGCAGCAGCAATAAGAGATAGTGACTGACTGTCATATTCTGATTCCATATAGCCGGAATAGACATGTCCTGTGTGGGGATCGACATATTCAATGGGAACATACCCTTTTGTGCCAATACCCAGTACATAGAGGGCAATGTGCTTGCTTTCCAAGAAACGAGCTGCCGTATGAGGATTGATGCTCCCTGCATTATTTTCCCCATCGGAAATCAGGACAACAGCCTTTCGTGGGGCAGCTGACTTTTCAAGGTGAAAAGCAGCACAGCTCAGCCCCATGCCAATGGCTGTGCCATCTCCCATTTCGCCTGCACGTAGAGAATCCAGCCTTGTAAAGAAAACGGTCCTGTCCATTGTTGGCGGCACAACAACCGCTGCATCTCGTGCCATTTCAACTATGCCGAGGCAGTCTCCATTGTTTTCCCCTGCAAGTGTCTGAATTGCTTTTTTTGCAGCATCGAGGCGTGACATGCCGGCAATATCTTTCGCTGCCATTGAAGGACTTGTATCGACAACAAATACAATGTCTCTCCCACGAGAGGTATATATTTTCTTTTGATTATGGGCAACAGGATTTGCATATGCAACAATAAGACAGACGAAAGACGATATCCCAAAAAGCGTTGCAAAAAAACGAATGATCCTTCTGGAATTATGATGAAATGAAAAGACTTCTCCCTTCCAGTCCGCCAGTGTCAATGGAAACGTTATGTCCGTAAACAGCTTCATGTACCGCAGAAAATATAAAAGGGGAATTAAAAGCAGTAAAAAAAATGCAGCAGGATTTTCAAACTCAACCATATTTCTTCATCTCCTTTTCCCTGAACTCTAGTCCTTCTACATCTGAGATGGAAACCTCTATGATGTTTTCACGCTCCCCGTTCATAAACTCGGCACGGTGTTCTTCTGCTGGCAGTTGGAGGGAATCGATGGAACCTCCTGCATACCGGATGTAGTCTGTTCGCTGAAGAAAACCTTGCAGTGAAAGCACTGCATTTTCCTGTTCCATGTTCAGCATGTCTCCCGTCATGCTGGATATGACAGAGGCAAATGAACGTGCTGTTACAGAAGAAAAAGACGTTCCGAATCGGTACTCGAGGTATGTCCTCATTATTTGCTGCCATGTGCAGGCAAAATCAATGTCCGAAAGTTCTTTCTTTTTTAGAGCCGAAAGCCTGCGCTTTGTAAGCATGGCATTTCGGTTAAAACCGATGTTTTTCTTGAACTCCTCAAGTTTTTTTGCAATCACGGAAAAGTGGGCAATAAAGATTCCTCCTAAGACAAGAAGTACGAGTAAGGCAGATATCAAAGCCCACAGTACATAATTTGTACCAGGCAAAAGGAGTGGAGCAATGGGAGTTCCTTCATCGGCAGACTCTGTTCGCTTTACTATAGAACTTACGTTTACAGGTGAAAGTGACAGCATAAAAGGTACTGCATCACTCGTGTTGCCGCACAGTTCATTTAAATTGCATTCTGGAAATGCAATTTCGCCTGTAACCCACGGAACAAATGTAATGATGATTGTATATGTAATGCCGACTCTCTGCAGCACTGCCTTTTTTACAAGGCAGATGGACTCCATGTCCTTGAATGCAGTAACCTTTTCATCAAGCAGAATCACGTCGCCATGTACCCTTGATGGATCTGCTATTAAAAATAAATCCGTCTGAGACTGAAATGCATAACGCAACTCGGCAGTATCGCCCACGTAGATGTCTTTGGGCATTACAATCTGTTCGTCTGCAAAGCAAAACAATGTACGAAGCAGTACCATGGCAAGCACTGCAATCAGTTGTCTTTGTTTTTTCATATCAGTTCTCTCTTAGAAAAAAAGCTGGAAAGTTCATGTATGGAATCTTCGTCCGTATGAACTGTCAAAGGAATTCCTCCGTGTCGTATACATTCATATTTCCAGGAATCAATGCGAGCTTGATTGGCTTTTGCCCATTCTTTCTGAAATACTGAAGAAGATGTCGGAAGCGTACACGTGTAATTGCTTTCCGTGTCCTGAAATGATACCGCACCTATTGAAGGAAGCTTTTCATCGGAAGGATCACAGATGCGGACTGCTACAACATCATGTTTGTGGCACAGGCGCGAAAAAGAATCCAGCCAGTCCATTGTCCTGAAATCGGAAAACACCATTACGAGCGTTCTTTTTTTCAAAAGACGACCAGCCCCCAGCAATGCATTGTCCAAAGCACTTCCTTGCACGCCCGATGCATAGCTCTTTTCAAATTGAGAAAGCAGAAACATAATTTGTTCGTGTCCGGCTTTGGGTGCACATGAAAAATGAATTTTTCCGTCAAAGAGCACTGCTCCAACAGGGCTTTCATTGTGATACGAAGCAAGGGTCAGAAGGGAGGCACATTCCATTGCCTTTTCAAGCCTTGTTACAGAGCCTGAGCCGCAAAGCATGGATCGAGATGTATCGATGACGATAAAAATGTCAAGTTCCCTGTCTTCTTCAAAAACCTTGACATAGGGGTGTCCCATCCGTGCTGTAACATTCCAGTCGATTGCACGAACCTCATCGCCCTTTAAATATTCACGGACGCCACGGAACTCGATTCCCTGTCCTTTGTACAAGGAATGGAAGGCTCCTGTTTTCATGCCTTCTGCAAGAGACAGTGCACTGACATGCAACATGCGGGCTTTTTTAGAAAGCTCAGTCCTTTTATCCATATCTTACTGCTCCTGATGATTACGGAACCGGCATGAACTGGATTATCTTTGCTATTAAATCATCAGCGGTGACAGAATCTGCCGAGGCTTCGTAGTTAAGGACAATACGGTGGCGCAGTACAGGCTTGCATACAGACTGAATGTCTTCTGGCAATACAAAGCTTCTGCCAGCAAACAAAGCTGCAACCTTTGCACATCGCTGAAGGGCAATTCCAGCACGGGGAGAAGCTCCAAAGGAAATGTAGTGGGAAATATCATTGCGTCCGACATGCGTTTCAGCAGAAGGTCTGGTTGCGTTTACAATTGAAACAATGTAATTGACCAGCTTGTCGTCAATGGTAATTGCCTGAATGATTTCCCTGCATTTCTGAAGCACGGCAGGGGAAAAGATTTTTCTTACGGGGATGGTCAATGCAGCTCCGTCTGTGCGGACGATCTTGACTTCCTCTTCCGGTGTTGGGTACGGAACAATAATCTTCATGAGGAAACGGTCAAGTTCAGCTTCCGGTAGATTGTAGGTGCCTTCCTGTTCAATAGGATTTTGAGTGGCAAGCACAAAGAATGGTTCTGAAAGTTTATAGCTTGCTTCGCCAATCGTTACTTGCTGTTCTGCCATGGCTTCAAGCAGTGCTGACTGTACTTTTGCAGGAGCACGGTTGATTTCGTCTGCAAGAAGGACATTAGAGAATACAGGACCTTTATGAATGAGAAATTTGCCTGTATTATGTTCATAAATGAGCGTGCCCGTAACATCTGCCGGCAGCAAATCTGGCGTAAACTGAATCCTGCGGAATTCAAGCCCTGAAAGCTCGGCAAACGTTCTTACGGCAAGTGTCTTTGCAAGACCGGGAACACCTTCAAGAAGTACGTGGCCTCCTGCGATAAACGCAGTTAAAATTCCATCAATAACATCTGTTTGTCCGATTACCCGCTTGGCAACTTCTGCTTTGCAGGCCTGAATGTATTTAGAACAGTCCTCAAGATCAGTTTTTAAAATAGTTGATTCCATGCAGTAACTATCGGCACATCCAAGTGCTTACTCAATTGTATTTTTGTGCATATACTTTATAAAATATTGTATAAATATGCAAATTCAAGAGTAAAAATGATTGACATTCAAGTTTATTTTTTAGATACTATACCCATTATGATTACGCCATTAGCACAGGAATTAAATTCCATTCTTGAAGGATCAACTCCGGGAGCTCTCCTCTCTGATTTAGGAAACCGCCTTTATTTTCCAAAGGGCATAATAGCACAAAGCGGTGAAGCAAAACAGTTTGGAAAGACTGCAAACGGAACAATAGGCATGACTGTCATCAATGGAAAACCAGCCATTTTGCAGTCCGTCCATAAAAATGCACCTGAACTTTCATCTGGAGAACTGGTTGCCTATTCCCCAACTGCAGGAAATGCAGATTTGCGTGCCATTTGGAAAGAAAACATCATAAAGAAAAATCCATTGCTCAAGGACAAGAAATTTTCTCTTCCTGCAGTGGTGCCTGGACTTACGGCAGGCATTTCATATCTTGCAGACCTGTTTCTTGACAACTCAAAGCCTTTGATTGCAGCTGATCCGTCATGGGACAATTACGTACTCATTGCAAGTGCACGCCGCGATGCAGGATTCGTGCAGTTTCCCATGTTTGCAGACGGAAAATTTAACATCAAGGGCTTTGAAAAAGCCATGGAAGAACAGGCTGCTTCGGGATCTGTTCGTGTTTTGCTGAACTTTCCCCAGAATCCATCAGGTTACAGTCCTACACATGCAGAAGCTGAACAAATTGTTGCAATTGTAAAACGCCTTGCCGACAACGGAACGAAAGTAATGGTATGGTGCGATGATGCATACTTCGGACTTGCCTATGAAGAAGAAGTTGAAAAACAGTCTTTGTTTGCATACTTGGCCGATTTGAGTCCAAACGTTCTTGCTGCAAAAATTGACGGTCCTACAAAAGAAGATTTTGTATGGGGATTCCGCTGCGGCTTTATCACGTTCGGCTGCAAGGGGCTTACCGATGAACAGTATGATGCCCTTGTAAAAAAGCTGATGGGTGCCATTCGGTCATCCGTTTCCTGTTCTTCAACACCTCCTCAGACATTGTTGCTGAAAGCATACAAGGATCCTGAAACAGAAAAACAGAAAAAGGGTGCACCTGAGCCTATCTATCTTATTCTCAACAACTTACGGAAATTTATCCCGCACC
>JAFVDR010000303.1 GCA_017476165.1 Treponema sp.
AACGAAATTGCATTGCTGGCTCGTGCCGTAGAAAAAATGAGCGTGGACATGAACCGCTACATAAGCGACCTTACGCACACCACAGCAGAAAAGGAGAGGTTGAGTGCAGAGCTGGATGTTGCAACACAGATTCAGGCGAACATGCTTCCTCGTATTTTTCCGCCCTATGCAGAACACCCCGAAATTGAACTGTTTGCATCGATGGAACCAGCAAAAGAAGTTGGCGGAGACTTTTACGACTTTTTCATGATAGACAGCGACCATTTTGCCGTTGTCGTGGGAGACGTAAGTGGCAAGGGTGTTCCTGCGGCACTCTTTATGGTCATTGCAAAGACACTCATTAAAAATGTCGGCCTACAGCAGAAAACGCCGGCACAGATATTTGAACAGGTAAATGACCAGCTGTGCGAAGGAAACGATGCAGGTCTGTTCGTTACCTGCTGGATGGGAATCCTTACAATCAGCACAGGAGAACTTACATTTGCCAATGCAGGACATACATCTCCAATCATCTATCACAACGACAAGGTTGAATACCTGACTGTAAAGCCAAACCTGATGCTGGCAGGATTGCCCGGCATGAAATACAAAAACCATTCCGTAACACTGGAACCTGGCAACAGGCTGTTCATCTATACAGATGGCGTTACCGAAGCAACAAACGAAAACAATGAACTGTATGGTGAGGACAGGCTGCTGAATGCCATGATACACAAGCAGCACCTGTCGTCAAAAGAAATTCTGGCAGAAGTAAGGAATGACATAGCTCAATTTGAAGGGAACGCCCCTCAATTTGACGACATTACAATGTTGGAACTGGTATTAAAGGATTTATCAGGACAAGAACGGAGCCAGACAAAGACATTCGATGCAACAGATGAAAACATGCAGAACGTTTCCGATTTCATCCACAGCATGCTGCCGGAAAACTGCTCTGCCGAAATTTTGAACAAGCTGGATTTGGCAGTAGAAGAAATCTACATAAACATAGCCCATTATGCATACAAGCCGGAAACGGGAACGGTAGAAATTGCATGTTCCCTGTCAAAAAAAGATGATGTTCCTGTCATAACGATATCGTTCAAAGATACTGGAATGCAGTTTAATCCGCTTGACAGAAAAGACCCAGACACGACTCTTTCTGCAGAAGAAAGGGATATCGGAGGCCTGGGCATATTTTTAACCAAACAGTTTATGGATGATGTTGCATACACTCATTCAGAAGGCTGCAACATGCTCACCATTCAGAAAAAACTTGGGTAACAAATGATGTCAGGAGCTTTAGTCCCGCATGGCTCCATTTGTATGACTACAGCTTATCATATCATTTTTAAGGGGGGGGGTCTGCTCGTTGGACGCTACTTTCTCTACGTGCTGCATCCTTGCAACGCCCCTTAACATTGCCACACGGATTTGTTCGCAGCTAACGCTGCTCAGTGGGAAATGGGGAATTGAAAAATGTGCTTCGGTTTCCTTCGACTTTGCTCAGGGAACAGCTCAGCAACCGGCTTGTTCATTGAGCGAAGTCGAACCGAAAATGATAATGGAGATTTGAAAGATGAAAAGTAAACTTGCATTAATCGACAATGAATACAACACTTGGATTTCACAAATAAAAAAACTGATACTTGGTGCAGAATCTAGGCAAATTCGTCACCAGCTTGGTGATGAATTCAAGGACACTCTATTTACAATCCCATGGCGGCATCATATAGAAATATTCACACGGGCAAAATCGATTGATGAAGCTTTATTTTTAAAACAAAGAAAACGGATGGAGCTGAAAAATGAGCGAGTGGAAAACAGTTAGACTTGGGGATGTTGAAAATGGAGAGTGGAAAGATGAAAATTGAAAACGGAAAATGGAAAACGGTGCGGCTTGGCGATGTGTGTGAAATTGCCCGTGGAGGCTCTCCTCGTACAATCAATGATTATATAACAACGGCAGAGAATTGTATAAATTGGATAAAAATAGGTGATACCTCTTCTGATAGCAAGTATATTAAACATACAGAACAAAAAATAAAACCTGAAGGAATGAAAAATCGAGATATGTCCATTCTGGTGATTTTATTTTGTCTAACTCAATGAGTTTTGGTAGACCGTACATTTTAAAGATTGACGGCTGTATCCATGACGGTTGGCTTGTTCTTCAAAATATTCAAAGTGACATCGATAAAGATTATCTTTACAGTGTTCTTTCAAGTCCTTCTGCATATCATCAATTTGAAAAAATGGCAGTTGGAGGAGTTGTTAACAATCTTAATTCTGACAAGGTAAAAGAGTTGATTTTCCATCTCCCCCCACTCGCCGAGCAGAAGCATATCGTCACCGTACTGGACAAATGCACCGCGCTCATCGCAAAGCACAAGCGGATGCTTGAAAAACACGACATGCTAATCAAATCCCGATTTATCGAGATGTTTGGGGATAACAAATATCCGTTAAAGAGTATTGAAAACTACATAGACAAAAATATTTTGTCTGCGAAAAAAAGATACGCGGTCGAAGATGTCATAAAATATATAGACATATCGTCTATTGATAATATTCATAATACTATAATTGGTCATACTGAATATATTTTTGAGAAAGCACCTTCAAGAGCACAACAATGTGTCAGAAAGAATGATATTCTTATTTCAACTATAAGACCAAATTTAAAAAATGTGGCTTTAATTCAAAAAAATGGTGATTTTGTAGCGTCAAGTGGTTTTTGTGTGTTGCGTCCGAGATGTATTCCAGAATATCTATTTGTGAATGTCATAACAGACTCATTTACAAACGAAATGAAGCGAAAAACCACAGGAGCAAATTATCCTGCAATAAAAAATGCTGATGTATATGATTATTTGATACCCGATGTTCCTCTTGCGTTGCAGGAAAAGTTCGCCGAGTTTGTGCGTGCGGTGGATGCAGAGAAAGCTCTTGCACAGAAGTCGCTCGGCAAAGCTGAAACGCTGTACAAGGCGTTAATGCAGCGATATTTTGCATAGCAGAATCTGGCAAGCAGCTGTGCTGTGTCGAATACTTTGGATGAATTTTCCATTTTCCCTTTCCATTTTCATCTTTCAATTCCCGTTCCATTGCGTTTGTATCAGGTGGCAAAAATGAATAGTCCACGTACTAAGAATATTGAGTCCTATGATATGACCTTCCAGTCGCAGATGTTCTTTTCCTCACTGGAGAACACAGCACCAACCTTAATGAGAGTCCGAGTATCCGCCTCGTATGCCTTGGCGTATCCCAGTGCATATATCTGGGCCAACGCCTCTTCCGCAGTGCCATCGCGCTTAAACTCAAAGATGTATACATAACAATCTGTCTCGACAATACAGTCAGCCCTGCCCTTTGCAGTGTGCTGCTCCACATGCACGAACTGCCCGAGCAGCAAAAAGGTCAAATAGATGACGTTCTGAAAGTCACGCTCAA
>JAFVDR010000304.1 GCA_017476165.1 Treponema sp.
GGCAAGTTTCGTAACAGCAGAACGCGTGTCGCCGTTGTCATGTTCCTTTAGCCAGTTAACGACATTCATGACCAGAACGTACACAGGTAAAAGAAAGAGGCGTATAGCCTGCACCAAAGATTGCCTTTTTCAGAACATCTTCCTGTGCCTGAACCTTTGTCCGCACAAGGACCTGCTTTTTTTCAAGGCTTGCCGTTGCCCACACGTCTGGCAGGGCATGCAATGCATTTTCCACATGCCGCACGCAGTTGGAACAGTGCATTCCGTCAACAGCGATGCTGTAAGCAAACGGATAATGGGAATCATGCCTGTCTCTGACGTGAATCTTTTTTTGCAGTACTTCATGCCTGCCACAGCATGATGAGCCGTGGCGTATCTTGTGGACAAGGCTCCAAAGAATGCCAGTACAAGATGCGAGCAGGGCACTAATGATGATAAAACGTTCCATGGAATATCCTTCTAGTTAGCATTATACAATAAAAATAACACACATGCTAGTGCCGACATGCTTTCTTATATTCTATAAATGCGATAAAAGGTGTATAGTGATGGCATGAAAAAGATTGCAAACTACCATACACATACATTGCTGTGCAAACATGCAACGGGCATGCCGTCCGACTACGTGGAACAGGCACAAAAGGAAGGCTGTCTGGAGCTGGGCATAAGCGACCACTGCCCGTACCCCGAATCTTTCGATGACACATGGCCTCACGTAAGGATGAGCGTGGAACAAGTCGATCAGTACAGAGCCATGGTAAACGAAGCAAAGCAAAAAGCAGCTTTCCCCGTGCACATGGGCTTTGAATGCGAATACGATGCGCGCTACAAAAGCTGGTACGGCGATGAACTGAAAGGCAAGTACAAGGCGGAATACCTTGTGCTTGGCTCTCACTGGGTCACAGACGGCACAAGCCACGTCTACTGCCCCGACATTACGGATTCTTCCCTCTTGAACCGCTACATTGACCAGACGATAGCAGGCATGGAAACCGGGCTTTTTGCGTTCCTTGCCCATCCCGACCTGTTCATGAAAGGATGGAAGGAATGGGATGCACAGGCAAAAAGCTGCCTTTCTGCACTGCTGGACGCTGCGAAAGGGCTTGACATGCCGATTGAAGTCAACGGGCTTGGAATCTCCCGCACGCCGAACAACACCAGCAGGGGAATGCGGTATCAGTATCCCTATGTGGAATTCTGGGAGATGGTGGCACAGACCAATGTCCGCGTCATCTGCAATTCGGACGCCCATGCCCCCGAAGACGTCATCATGAACGCATGGAAAGCCCGCGATTTTGCCGGCAGATTCGGAATCACGCCAATAGAACGATTGACAGCTTTTAACACGTCAATTACAATTAAACTGTAGGCATACAACACGGAGGTGGCGGCATGATTCCAGAAGCTTTCAAGGCAATTCCCATAGTTGCGTTTCTCACACTTCTTTCCATAACGGCATCAAGCTGCGCAGGCTCAGCCAGTTCGACTTCCGACGAGGATGTCGGCTACATCAGCTTTTCCCAAAGCCGTGCACTGCAAGGCGAAACGGTGGATGATTTGGAAAACATCTCCCTGTACGGCAGCCTCAACGGGGGAACAGCCTCCGTCCTTAAGACATGGGACGATGGCGATGACATCGCAGGCTCTACCGTGGAAGTAACTGCCGGCACATGGACGTTTACCATTCAGGCAGAGTGCAACGATGCAAAAGAGGTGTACAAGGCATCCGCAAGTACAACCATCGATGCAGGAGAAACAAAGTCCATCAATATGGACATGCAGTGGCAGGGCTATAAGCTTTCGGCTGCCCAGAGCGGGTGGAAAGTCCTTGCAAACGGATACTGCATGCCAGCCTCAAGTACAAAAACGACCTCTTCCGCCGTGGATTCCATTGCAGTCGTGTCAGGCGGAGCCTTTCTGTGCGGCATAGCATACAGCAATCGTTTCAGTACCACCCAGTCGTATGAGACAGATGCCTCTGTTGCATCATCAAGCTGGGGAGCTTCCATTCCGTCAGGTCCTACGCTGCAAGCCATCATGGGCTTGCCGGAGGCGGACTTCAATGCAATCAACAGTGCCCTGTTGGCAGAAGACAGAGGGTCAATATTAGTGAACTCATACTATTGGTCGGCAGGAATGATAGATTCTTCCAACAGGATGGTATACAAGCGGGATAATTCAGGAAATGCGGTTCAAGGAGGAGTTTCCGTAACATCATACTCAAAGGGGTTGTACATAAAAAGGTACTGATGATTCTTCGCTCCGCTCAGAATGACAGGATTGATGCTCAGAACGATAGGATTGATGCTTAGAATGACGGGGCGGTACTCAGAATGAGTCGCAACCTTCGTTGCTTACCAACACTATCGTATTTCCGTGCGACCGCATAAAAACCGATTGCTTTTTGGCTGTTCTTGATTTATAATTGAAGGGCGATTTTTTTGAGAGGTAAAGCGTGAACGATATAGAACAGTTATTCCACCATGACAGCGATTTGATAGCACCACCTTCAGCAGCAGCAGAGGAGATGGCTATCGAAAACGAAGCTCCACAGATAATTCCAAATGCAGACTACTTTGAAAAATATCTTGCAGAATGCTACAACACAATCCTTACATCAAAAGAATTTGACATAAACCAGATGTCCGAAAGTGTTGGATCAGAAGAATTCCGCAAGGCCATCGCAACGTTCATGTTCCGTTTTCACGGAATCGACACACCTCCAGAGCGCATCATTGTGGGAGCTGGAGTTCCCAGCCTTCTGACGCGCATCCTCCGCCTACCAAGCATAGTGCATCCGGAAGGCATTCCAAAGCAGGAAGGCCTCCTTTCTCGTGCAGAGCAGATTGCCTCGGGGATTCGCCCGTTGGTGGCTTTTGGCGAAGATGAAAGCGAGCAGGTAAAAAAGCTCTTCTTCAATTCAAAAATCAGGGTAAAGGACGTTCCCGTTGACAAGCAGATTGTCAGCTTCGATTCCCTGCTTTCTTCCGGTGCGACAATCCTGTACCTTACGCCGTTTGAAACCAGCAGCATTCCTGTGGAAACGCTGAACGAACGCCGCGAAGAATTCTTTACATGGGTCAACGCTATGCCTTACCGCTTTATCATCGAATACGACAGCACAAAGAAAATCGCCACCAAGACGGCTGCATTCAAAAAGGAAGACACCCACGACAACGTAATCTATTTGAATTCGTTTTCTTCTTTGCTGTGCAAGGGAATTTCTGCCTCATGGGCAGTGCTGCCGGAAAAGCTCTACAAGGAATATCTCGAAATGTACGGCAACTTTCCGTGCCAGCTTTCGTATCTGGAACAGGCAGCACTGGCAATGTTCATGGAAAAGCGTCATCTGGACAACTACCTTGAAACAATCCAGTCGTCTTTGCAAGAAGACGAACAGGAAGATGAACTCGCTTTCTAACGAAAGCAGCTTTCTGAAAGGGAACAAGTATGATTTTACCCGGAATAAAAAAGATAAGGGATCATTTTAACCTGCAGGACGACGGCACTTTTGTTTTTGGTACAGTAAAAAACTCTTACGTTCATTTGTGCGACGGGCATAATTGCAAAATCCTTTATTTAAGGGCACCAACAGAAATCTCCGAGCAAACAGGAAAGGCCCTGAACAAATTTTCTGAAAAACCATACAAGGCAAAAGTCCGGCTAAACACGCAGTCAGTAAGCTTTACTTTTTATGAATTTATTGCACCTTATTCATGGAAAAAGATTTGTGAAGTTTTGGAAGGCAGTGCAAGAATCATTTACAATGCAAACCCCGAACTTGAAGCCGACACATCGGAATCAGAGTTCGGCGCTCCAGCTTCTATCGCCAAAAAGGCTACCAATTTCGCACAAGTTCTGTCAATAATAGCTGCAATCATTTTTGCAGGGGTACTGCGAATCTGTATCAAGGAGTACAAGAGCGCAAGGTTTGCTTCTGGCATGGCACAAGCAATGAACGCAGAATGTCCGGTCCAAGCGGAAGACATCAGGCTGGACACGGTTACATCCAAAGGGTACAAAGTCTACTTAAACTATACCTTTACTTTTGAAATATCGGAATTGGACGAAAGCGCCCAGCAAACGTTAAAGGAAGAGTTCATAAAAAACCTAAAGGAAAACGAACTGACGGAAGAACTTTACAAGCAAACAATCTGGTTCTTTTTGACGTATCACGACTTGGACGGCAACGAACTTTTTCAGACCCGAATACTTCCTGTCGATTACAAGTAAAACGATTTTTTTCATTTTGTCTCCTTTGCATTTCCGTATCAGCTTTCACTGCACGCACTAAAATAGTGTTTCGCCCAAAAGGCGGGCTGCAATGGTGACTGCCATCCTTGCCGTATCGTTGCACACGTCAAGAATCGGGTTCACTTCAACAATCTCCATGGACTTTACAGTGCCAAGTGCCGCCATTTCTTCCATAAGAAGAAGGGCTTCCCGATAGTTGAGTCCGCCCGGCACAGGAACACCCGTTCCCGGAGCGATGGAAGGGTCAAGGGAATCCATGTCAAAGCTGATGTGCACTACATCGCAGTGAGTCTTAAAAAAGAGCTTTACTTTTTTTACAATATCACTAAAACCAAGCCTGTCGATGTCGCTTATGGTAAACACCGTAACGCCGGCTTCCTTCATGAGTTTTTTTTCGCCTGCATCCAGATCGCGTACGCCGACATAGCAGATGTTTTCGGGGTCAACCTTGCGACCATCCCTATACAAGTTGACCAGCTCCGGCAGACCGTAGCCTGCACTCGCAGCCATGCATTCACCGTGGATGTTGCCGGTAGGGCTTGTCTGGTCTGTGTTGAAATCGCCATGGGCATCTACGTACAGCACGCCGAGACGAAGATTCTTTTCTGCATACACATTGCTCAATCCTGCCACTGAGCCAAGCACAATGGAATGATCTCCGCCCAAAATCAACGGAAACTCACCGTTACGTACAGAAGAGTCCACCTGTTCAGCAAGCCTTGTACAGGCTTCTGCAATGGGCTTAAGATACTTTGCCTTTGGGTTATTGCCTATTTCTGCATATTCCTGTGCTTCCGTTTCAATGGGCTTGTCTCGAATCACCGTGTGTCCCAAAGACTCTATTCTGTCTGAAATTCCTGCAAGGCGCATTGCTGACGGTCCCATGTCGGAACCGTGCCGTCTGCCTCCAAAATCAAGAGGCATTTCTATAATCCGTACGTTCATCCTGTGCAGATAGTAGCACAAACGGCACAACAGGTAAAGGGAAAAGGAGATGTTATTCTAAATGTGCAGATGGATTTCCGTCTGACATTAGAGCTGTTAGGCAACTTCAATTTCCGAACAGGTCTATTCCTATTTTCGATTTTTGCTAGTTGAAAATTTCTCATTACTATATCATAATTATAGAAAGAATTAGCCGACCTCTAAACTGTTTTTTAGAGGTTTCCTTAAAACTGTACGGAAGCCGCCCTTTGCATTCAGTAGAACAGTTACACTGTAAAGGTTCCGATTCCGGACAGGTCACTTTGAAAGGAGCTTCAAAATTCGCTAGGCTTTTGAAGCTTCCTCGATTTTTCAGGGTTAGTACATTGGAAAAAGAGAGCAAAAAAGCAGAAAAAACAACGAAAACAACCAGAACGAGACGAACAAAAAAAACGGTTGAAAAAAATATTGTAGAAGAAGCTCCTAAAGAAGCAACTTCGTTAGAAGCGACTTCGTTAGAAGTGACTTCGTTAGAAGCGACTTCGTTAGAAACAACTTCCACCGAAGCACTGTCAGAGACCGAAACAGCTGCAAATGTCGCTGCTGCAAGCGCAGCTCACAGGCCACAAGAAAGCGCTGCTGTACCCGAAAGTGCTCCCGAAGCACCCGAACAGTCGGAGTCGCATGAGCCGCAAGACGACAGCAATGTCCAGGAACTGGAAGCACGCCTTCAGGTCGCCCAGATGGAAATTGCCCAGGAACAAATAGACGAAAAGATTTCCCTGCTTGTACAGGCACAGCGGGCATTCTTTTCTACCGGCACAACGCTTGATCCCGCATGGAGGATAGAACAGCTGAAAAACCTGTATACCTCTATCCGTGAGCACGAAGAAGAAATCGTCCAAGCATTGCGCAAGGATTTGTCAAAGTCAGAATACGAATCCTTTGTTTCGGAAGTAGGCCTTGTCCTTGCAGAAATTTCATATCAGATAAAGCACTTGAAAAAATGGAGCAAGGAAAAGAAGATTGTAGCCGACATGCATCTGTTTCCAGCTCGATTCATTGAACGTCCGGAACCGTTCGGCGTAACGCTCATCATGTCTACATGGAACTATCCGTTCCTGCTTTCCATTTCTCCACTGATAAATGCACTTGCAGCAGGAAACACTGCCATCCTTAAAACGTCAGAATACAGTACGGCAACAAATGCTGTCGTTGACATGATTTTGGCAAAAACATTCAATGCAAACTACGTCTCCGTGGTGCAGGGCGGTTACAACGAAAACCATGCACTCTTGAACCAGCACTTTGACTTTATCTTCTTTACCGGCAGCCAGAATGTGGGAAAGATCGTCATGAGCAGTGCATCCCGATTCCTTACGCCAGTCTGCCTTGAACTGGGTGGCAAGAGCCCCTGCATCGTAGACAGCACGGCAAACATTGAAGTTGCCGCACAGCGCATTGCATGGGGCAAATTCATGAACGCCGGACAGACCTGCGTTGCCCCAGACTACATTCTTGTTGACGAAAAAGTCCGCCAGCAGCTCATCGACTGCCTGAAAAAGCAAATTGAACTTCAGTATTCGGAAAAACCGCTGGAAAACCCCGACTACCCGAAAATCATCAATGAGCGACATTTCGTGCACCTTACCACGCTGTGTCCGCAAGCTCAGATGGATTTTGTAAGCAACAAGATTGCCCCCACCGTCATAGATTTGGGCAGCATAAAGTCTTCGGAAATAGAAAATTCTCAGCTCATGAAGGGAGAGATTTTCGGACCGTTGTTGCCAGTCATTTCATATCAGCACATTGCAGATGTCATTGCTTTCATCAGTTCCAGACAGTCGCCGCTTGCACTGTACCTGTTTACCGAAGACAAAGAACTGCAAAAGACAATCATGAGGACGCTTCGCTTTGGCGGCGGCTGCATCAATGACGTTGTGTGCCACCTTGCATCAAGCAAAGTTCCGTTCGGAGGCGTTGGCGAAAGCGGCATGGGAGCGTATCACGGCAAGGCGGGATTCGACACATTCTCGCACCGAAAGGCCATTCTGGTGCAGTCGGAAAAGTCAAAAATGGCATACCGCTTTTACAAGACGGAAAAGAACCTGAAACTGTTGAAGATGTTCCTAAAATAAAGGCAACTTTGAAAGAACGGAACTTTCTTAGACACGAACCTCCGAAGTCTGGAGCGTACCATTAGATGCCGCCGAATATTTCCTTCCGGTGCTTTGAGCCGATAAAGGCCAAGGCATCCGACAGGAGAGCGGACGCTGATTCTTCTTTTTGATGTTGCGAAAGGTCAATCAAAAAACGATTCATTGAAAAATGCTGGAATACAAAGACGCTGTCCCAGCTTTCTTTCATGCTCCCGTCTGCATTCCGGTAGCACTGCAGCAATGCATCGCGATACTGAAGGAACAGACCTTTTCCCTTCAGTTCAGAATAGCCGACGAGCCATAGCTGGGCAGTTTCCAGCTTTTGATGCAGTTCTGCAGCCAGTCGTGCCATATCCAGCTGGCTTTCGTGCAACAACCGTTTGACTCTGTCAGAGCCATGTGCCGCCAGATATTTCAGGTGCGTTGTTTTTGCCGTATGTACGGGAGTTTTGTTCATGATTACGACATTTTTTCTGAAATCAATGCCCAGTTCAGGATTCCTTCGGAAAAACCCCTCTGCAATGCGGCCGCTCTGCCCTACAAGATACCGATTGTTTGCAGACAGCTGCTCTTCCTTACCGGGATTGTCTCCAATGACAATGAGCTTTATGTCGCTGTCTTTCGTAATTTCATCGTAGGCTTTGTTATATACGACTGATGTTTCCAGAGGATATTCGGGTGTGTCCTTGAGGGCGGCGGCAACCTGCAGGGGACGCAGCTCGTCAGAAAGGGCGAGCCACTGTCCGCACAGAGATTTCATCTTGTCTCTGTATTCGCAGAATGCCTGATACTGCACGTCTGTCATAGTAAACGAACGTTAGCAATCAATTTGCACGCTGAGCATCGGTAATCTTCATTGATACGTTGACTGGAGTTGCAGGCAAGTCTTCCTGATCGGGTTTTCCAACGCTAAAGAATGCCATGACTCCCTTCGTTCCATTTTTTAGAGCAGGAATGTTGCCCTGAATGAGGGTTCCGTTAACGTATACACTGAACGTATTGCCATTGTTTACAATCTTGATTTTATTCTGGGCATTGTATCCTTTCTGAATTGCAGAGTTCCTGTAGAAATAGGCAGTGCCCTTGTCGTTCTTTTCAACAAGGTCGGTATAATTCTTGCCATCCCATGTGTACAGGGCATATTCACCGTCTACATTTATTTCAAAACGGATATAATCCTTGAGCATTCTGCCGTTCGGTTCGCTGTATCCGAACACAAAGCCATAGGCACTTTTGCTATAGCCAGAGATTTTCTTGAAAGCTCCTTCAATCATGCTGAATTTGCAGATTTCGGGAGTCGTATAAAAGTATCCGCAACGCTGAATGTCATTCATGGCAGGAGAATACCATGTGCGATACTTGTCCAAATTGTCCGTCACCGCCTGGCTGCCGCCATTTTTATTTGCGTTTGCTCCGTTCGTGCTGGTACTTGTACCGGCACTCGTGCCGCCGCTCGTGTTGCCGTTGGCAGAGCCATTTGTATTTGTGTTTGCCCCATTCGCTCCAGTACCCGTTCCGCTACCAGAACCGTTCTTAGAGCCTGTTGCGTTCGCCACGTTCGATCCCGTGCTGCTACCGTTTGCATTTGCTCCGTTTGCACCACTGCCGTTCTTGCTGCCATTGGCCGCCGTTCCGTTCGTGCTGGTACTTGTGCCAGCACTTGTGCCGGCACTCGTGCCGCTGCTCGTGTTACCGTTGGCAGAGCCGTTTTTATTTGTGTTTGCCCCATTCGCTCCAGTACCTGTTCCGCTACCAGAACTGTTCTTAGAGCCTGTTGCATTCGCTGCACTCGTTCCCGTGCCGCTACCATTTTTATTAGTCGTAGTATTTGCAAGTCGAGGCTGATTGCTGCCCGAACCAGAGCTGCTGTTCTGAGAACCGTTGTTCTTTGCATTTTCCTGCAAGTTTGCAGCCGTATTTGGCGAAGATGTAACAGCACCTCTGTTTCCGATGACTCCGCTATTGGCATTCATCGTACCATCCTGAAGATTTGCCGCAGTATTCGGCTTTGCCTCCACAGAAGAAGCCGTTCCCTCATTGCCCGAAGAGCCATTTCCTTCTGAACTTGCAGCAGACGAGCTTGTTCCTGCGCTGCTGCCGGAATTCTTTTCCTGCAGGTTTGCAGCCGTATTAGGCTTTGGAGCAGGATTTATCCGCTTCATTGTCTCAGGAAAGTTTTCCTCTGAATTCGGCGGATTATAAATGTCATCGTCATTTACAGTAGCCGTACTTGCAATGACGCCAGTACCTTCTTGCCTGTCTGTGGTCTTTACATCAGTCAGTTTTTCAGAAGAATCGTCAGTGGCGGCACCATTTTTTGCTGATGAATCTTCATCTTTTGCAGGTGTATCCACTTCCACAGAAGCGGTTTCCGTAGAAGGAGCTTCTACAAAAGCATCATCTGTAGAAGTCGATTCTGACGGAGCATTTTCCTTGGACACGCTTTTATCATCAGAATCACTTTTAGCACGTGTTTTTTTATTGCCATCAACAAGAGAACTTTCTGCTGTCGTTTTGCTTTTTGACGAAGATTCAGTTGGCGTTGATTTACAAGAAGTCAGATAGCCGGATAACATCAGCATGACGGCCGTACTGCCTGCTACGATTTTTTTCATTTTTTACCCCTCATTTATAAATGGATCAGTCCAGAACCTTACCGTTTTCCTTCCTGATCGTCAAAAGTCAGTTTATACATTTCCATGAGCCGGGCATCCAACTGTTCAAACACAGCCCCTTTCTTTATGTTCAGGCCGGAAACCTTTCCTCCCGAAGCGAGGCTGTCAAACAAAAAGAATATCCGCGAAACAAACTGTCCCGCTTTACCCGGCAGCACCACATTTCGTCCTATGATGCAGCTCGATGCAAAAACCATTCCCACCAGAATGCCGCTTCGATGCAGACCGTTCTTCAATGCACCTTCCGTAATCCTCCAGTTCCCCAGTTCATACAGAACCTTTCCATCGGGCGAAAGCAGAGCCATGAGCGTTACGGAAACAATCACGATTACAGACGGCACAATCCTCACTCTGCCCTTTCTGACAATCAAGAGCACCGCGAAAAAGAAAGCAACCATGCACCATTCCATTCCTAGTGTACCAACATACAACATAAAAAGGCAAGGAATGAACGCCAAAATTGCTACTAATTCTTTATAATTCAAACGTTTTTTAGGGCTTTCCGTTACAGCATACATGGAAATTTCAGAAAAATCTTCGCTGCACTCCGCATACCACCGCGAATGCTGTTCAAACAGACAGGCAAACAGGCCGAGGCACAGCCCCGTAACAAGACCGGACACCAGCAGCAACGGTGCAATATAACGCACGTTTTCGCCGAACATAATGTATTTCGCACACAGAATTTGAGCGGCATTGTTGGCCATTGCACCTGCAAGGGAAAGCCCCACAAACGAGATGGCATCAGTCTTTTTCAAGAGTGCATGAAGGAGCACGATGGCAATGCCGCTTGCAAGACTGCCTGCAA
>JAFVDR010000305.1 GCA_017476165.1 Treponema sp.
AGGAGCTTGTCATTCTTACCCAACTGTACGGTCATGTCATGCATATTTTACAGTCATTTGTATCAGATTCTGACATGGGCGAAGAAGTAGAACCTATTCTGGCATCTTTGGAAGGAATGCGGTGCAACTTTGACGGAATTCAGGATATACTTATGGGAGCAATTGACGAATGTCGTTGTAATAGATTTAAGGTAGTGAGGTAACAGGTAATGCTTTCTTCAAAGGAACTGTGTGATTTAATTGCCAAAGGTGGTGTCGTTGCAGATATAAAGGGTTCGACGATAAACGAAGTGTATGAGAATTTCACGCGAAAAATTAATCTTCCTGACGGGTTGTATGCGGATGTTTTGAACAAGGAACTTATAGAACGGGAGAACGTTTTGAGCACTGCTGTGGGCAAAGGCATTGCTATTCCTCATCCTCGCAAGCAGTTGATTCACAATCCTTCAGACGAGCGCATTGCAGTATGTTTTCCAAAAGAACAGATTTCCATGCAATCCCCCGACAGTGCCCCTGTGTTTGCTTTTTTTGTATTGCTGACATATACGTCCCAGTCACATCTTGCAATACTGTCTACGCTTGCTGCGCTTGTTCAAAATAAAGATTTTGTAGACCTCTTGAAAACAAAGCCGAATCAGAAAGCTCTTTTTGATGCCATAAAAATGTATTGCAATAATTAACAGATGGCTGTAAAATATTAAAATTGATTTATATCCACAAAAGCTAATAAGGAGCATTGAATTATGGACACTAAAAGTATAGAAGCAACTGCGTTGTCTATCCGAAGTCTTTCTATGGATGCCATCCAGAAGGCAAATTCTGGACATCCTGGACTTCCTCTTGGAGCTGCTGAAGTGGCAGCTGTTTTATATGGTCAGGTTATGAAGCATAACCCTGCCGATTCAAAATGGAAGGATAGAGACCGTTTTGTTCTTTCTGCTGGACACGGTTCAATGTTGTTGTATTCCATCTTGCACATTGCAGGATACAACGTTTCCCTTGATGATATTAAGAATTTCCGTCAAGTTGGTTCAAAATGTCCTGGTCATCCAGAAGTAGAAATTACAGATGGCGTTGAATGCACTTCTGGTCCTTTGGGTCAGGGCATTGCAGCTGCTGTTGGAATGGCTGTTGCAGAAAGCATGCTGGCAGCCCGCTTTAATACGTCACGTCATACAATCGTTGATCACTATACGTATGCACTTGTTGGTGAAGGCTGTCTGGAAGAAGGCGTTTCATCGGAAGCAAGTTCCCTTGCCGGTAACTTGAAGCTTGGCAAGCTCATTGTATTCTACGATGAAAACAAGATTTCCATCGATGGATGCACAGACATTACATTCTCTGACGATGTGCAGAAGCGATACGAGTCATACGGCTGGCAGGTTCTCCGCGGTTCCATGTACAATGTAAAAGAGATCGAAGACCTCGTGAACATGGCGAAGGGCGAAAAGAACAAGCCTTCTATCATCATCTTGAAGTCTGTCATTGGCAAGGGTGCTCCGAATGAAGGCACGGCAGGTGTCCACGGCGCTCCGTTGGGAGAAGAAGGCTGTGCTGCTGCTAAAAAAGCTTTGGGGCTGCCTGAAAATGAAAAGTTCTATGTCGTTCCCGAAGCTTACAAGTACTTTGAAGAAAGACGTAAGGAACTTGCTGCTGAAGAACAGAAATGGAATGCAGAATTTGATGCATGGGCAAAGGAAAATCCTGAGCTTGCAAAGAAATGGGATGCCTACTGGAATGCAAAGCCAACTGCCGAGGTTTCTGCACCTTCTTATGCTGTGGGAGATAAGCTTGCAACGCGTGATGCAAGTGGAAAGAGCCTTAACTGCATGGCTGACCGTTTTGAGTGGCTTGTGGGTGGTTCTGCAGACCTTGAGGGACCAAACAAGACAAAGATTAAGAATAATGATGGCGTATACTGTGCTGAAAACCGCAAAGGCAGAACAATTGAATATGGTATTCGTGAATTTGCCATGAGCCAGGTTGTCAGTGGCATTAACCTGCACGGTGGTTTGCGTGCATTTGGTGCAACATTCTTAGTATTCAGCGATTATTTCCGTGGTTCTCTGCGTGTTGCTGCACTGAGCAAACTTCCAAACATTTACATCTTGACACATGATTCAATTTATGTCGGAGAAGATGGGCCGACACATCAGCCTATCGAAACAATTGCATCTCTCCGCTGCATTCCTAACGTTCAGGTATTGCGCCCTGGTGATGCAGAAGAAGCTCAGGTAGCATGGGAAATGGCCTTGGAAAGCAAGGATCATCCTGTATGTATGGCATTTACACGTCAGGCATTGACTGTATATGCAAAGGACGACAAGGACTGGCGCAATACGGCACGTAAGGGTGCCTATGTTGTACAGACTGGTTCTGACAGTCCTGACATTACGATTCTTGCAACAGGTTCTGAGGTTGAAATGTCTCTGAATGCCGCAAAACTGGTAGAAGGCAAGAAAATTCGTGTTGTATCAGTAACGGATAAGACTTTGTTCGAAGCTCAGAGCGAAGATTTCCAGAAGAAGATTATTGGCAATGCAAAGCGTATTGTTGTAGCAGAAGCTGGAGTTCGCATGGGATGGGAAGGATACGCAAAGAAGGTAGACCTGTTTACAATTGACCGATTTGGCGAATCTGGTCCTGCAAATAAGGTTGCGGAATATCTTGGCTTTACATCTGCAAAGCTTGCGGAAGTTTTGAAAAGATAATCTGAGGGATATGTCCTGTACATGATAAAAAAGGCTGCCCCGATGCATCCACTCTGTGATGCAGGGTAGCCTTTTTTGTTCTAAAAAGAAATGATTTCTTCAAACACTGCTATGGCATACTGATCTGTCATGCCGCTGATGTATTCTATGACGCATTTTTCCCAGCTTTCTTCGTCTTCAATGTCAAACACAGGAACGGTCTCGTATTTCAGAATCTTTTTGCGTGAATTGTCATAGTTTGTATATTTTATTACCCAGTCAATGAATGTCTTGCTTAGCTTTGGGTTGTATTTGAGGCATTGTTCAAGACGTCGGTTTTTGGCATAGATATGGGTGCTCATGAGCGTTCGGTAGATGCATCCTAAAATTTCCCGTGCATAGTTTTGAAATTCAACCAAACGCCAGTTGTTGTATATGTTTGCAAAGCTGAATTTTTTCAGTTCCTTAATGAAATTGAAATATTCATTGCTAAAGCTTATTCCATTTTCTGGAGAACTCTGTTCGCATAAATTGACAATCATGTCGTTTATGAGTACGGTTGTGTTTACAGCTCTGCCACTTCGTTTTGATTTTGCATTGTTGCCGAATCCCAATGTACTTGCAACAATTTCCCTCAGCTGCCGGTAACTGGACATGTCCAGAATGTGGTATGCCCGTGCATCTTCTATATCGCGCCCCAGAAAAGCAATCTTGTCACTTACTTTTACGATGCATGCTTCCCATGTATAGGGTGCAACGATTCCCGGTCTCTTTATGTCATACAGGTTTATGGCATTTTCTCGTGGTTTCAGACCCTGCTGGTCAATTTCTCCGCAATGGCAGATAAGACCATCCCGTACCGCATACGTTAAATCGAGGTTGCGCTCAAAACCTTCTGGATCCGCCAGCGTTTCAATAAAATCGGCAAAGAAAAGGCTGTTCCTTTCGTGCCAGAATTTTTTCGGTGCGTTCTGCCCATCGCTCTGAAAGGAAACCAACGAATTCAAGATGTCTTCGCCTGTGTGTCCGAAGGGGGCATGTCCAATGTCATGTCCAATGGCTATGGCTTCTGTTAATTCCGTATTTAGCCCCAGATACTTTGCAATCGTTGTACTAACGCTTGCAACGTGGCTGACATGCTCCATTCTTGTGCAGATGTGGTCATTTTTAGGAGCATAGAATACCTGTGTTTTATGCTTTAGCCGACGGTAGGCAAGGCTGTGCAAAAGTCTCGTATAGTCCCGTTCAAATTCAGAGCGTATGGAATTGCCCCTGTCATACAGGGAATTACCTCGTTTTATGCATTGGCTCCAGTTTGGATTGTTCTGATCGGTGCGGGCGGAAAAAAAAGAATCTCTCATGGTTACAGTATGTTCTTGTTTTCGTAAATCCTCTTGTAAATGTCATCGGCATTTACTTTCAGGCATTCCAGCAAATCGGGATTAAAGGCACCACATTCTCCATTTAAAATCATGTCTCGTGAGATTTCCAGTGTAAACGAGGGCTTGTAGACTCTCTTGCACAGCAATGCGTCAAACACATCGGCCAATGCCACGATTTGGGCTTCAATGGGAATCTCCATGCCTTTCAAGTGATCTGGATATCCTGCTCCATCCCATCGTTCATGATGATGCCGGCAGATATTGTAGCTGAATCTGTACAATTCGGATTCCTTGAAATTCGGAATCGAATCAATAAGGAGGCATCCTGCAATCGTATGGGTCTTCATGATTTCAAATTCTTCTTTTGTCAATCGCCCCGCAGATTCAGGCTTAAGCAGAATCCTGTCAGGTATGGCTATTTTGCCAATGTCATGAAGCGGCGTTACCTTGGAAATGTTTTTAATGGTGGCATCTGTAATCATGTATTTAGGATGCTTGAGCGAAAGATACTTTGCAAATGTTTCTGCTATTTCCTTCATGCGGTTGCAGTGGTTGCCTGACTCTATGTCCCGGCTTTCCAAAGCCTGTCCCAGTGTTTCTATGATGTTCCACTGATTTTCTTTCAGCTCGACTTCCTGCGTACTGATTGTCAGCATCTGTTGGTTGAAAATCTTTTCAAGCTGGTTTTTGTTCTTGAATAGTTCTATGATTTTTGCTATTTTCTGTTTTGCGACAAGAAAATCCATGGAGGTGCTGAAAAAATCAAAGATGCCTAGATCAAAGGCTTTGGATATGTATCCTGCATCTTGATTATCAGAACGAACTATGCATGGTACTGTCCTGAATGCATCAAGCGAATGAAATTTTGACAAGACATAAAACAAGTCTACGTCAGGAGCATCATCTATGATGATGGCAGAAAGGGCATGCAGTTCTTTAAAAGCAATTGAAACGGCCTCAGAAAGTGTGTCTGTTTTTATGATGTCATAAAAAATTCCATATTTATCCAAATGCTTTCCTTTTGATTCTGTACTGCAAAAGAAAAGAATTTTAGGCTTATATATTGCCATCTTCACTCCTAAACAGTACTATTCTAAACTTGATTTACTGTTTTATCAATAATTTTATGATGCAAAAAGATGAATTACGCAAGAAAATGAAAGTTTTACGGGCAGCTATGACGCAGCAGGAAAGACTGTTTGCGTCCCATAAAGCATGTCTGCTCGTGCTGAAAGCAGACTTGTTCATGTCTGCCGATGTCATATTGACCTATATGGCTGTCAAGGATGAAGCAGATCCTTTTAGAATCATGACTGCTGCATTGCATGAACATAAAGCTGTTGCCTGTCCCCGCTGCAAAGATTGCAG
>JAFVDR010000306.1 GCA_017476165.1 Treponema sp.
AATTGCGCCTGTATGTTCCATTTTGAAGTGTTTGGAGTGCCTGAGTGTCTATGTCGGACGCATATATTTTTGCATTGATGTTGCAGTGCCGTGCAAGGGCGTACAGCGAAAGCGGTTCTTCGCCGGAAGAACAAGCTGCACTCCACATTGAAATGGTCTTTTCCGTATGCTGGGGAAAATAGACGAACTTGAGGAAATCAAACTGTCTTTCTTCCCGAAAGAAATATGTTTCGTTTATGGCTGCCTCGTTTATGAGCAGGCTGAATTCTTTTTGCGAAGACTGAAGGTACGTGTAATACTCTTCTTCCGTCATTTTGCATTCACTGATGCGCTGAAGGATGAAATCCTTCATGGAATGCCTGTGTGCAATGTTTATGGTGAGACCGCTTCTTGATTCTATTGTCTTATATATTTCTTCAAGATAATTCATTTGCCTAGTACTGACTCTATAAACCCTGCAATCTTGTCCAATGGAAGAACGGTGTTGACACCTCCTTCGTCTATTGCTGCCTTTGGCATGCCGAAAACGACACAAGACTCTTCATCTTCTGCTATCGTAAAGCCTCCCGCCTCTTTTACTGCGATGCATCCTTTTGCACCGTCTTTTCCCATGCCTGTCAGAATCACGGCAAGCGTTTTTTCCCTGTATGCTTCGGCAACGCTCAAAAACATCTTGTCCACAGCTGGCTTAAGGAAATGCACCGGCTCGCCATCATCAAGCACAAGGGTAATCTTGTCGTGCGAGTGCCGTATGACAAGGTGCTTGTTTGCCGGTGCAATGTAGGCATGTCCTTTCTGAGGCACCGTACCCGTCTTTGCCAGTTCCACTTCAAGATCCGTAGTGTCATTGAGGCATTTCGTAAACTGCTCGTCAAAGAAAGAATCGATGTGCTGCGTAATGAGGATTGGCAAGGGAAAATCTTTTTTCAGCTTGGAAAGGACTGCCTGTATTGCAGCAGGTCCTCCGGTAGAAGCCCCGATGATTAGTATGCTGTACTTGTTGTGGTGAAAATGAGCAATGCTCTGAGTAGAAAATTCTCTGGATGTCTGTTCCTTCTTTTTTTCAAGCTTGTGCTTGTTTGCAATGATGTATACCCGGTCGTAAAATGCTTTGAGCATGGAAGCGTTCATGTTTGCAATGTTCGGCTTTTGAATGATGTCCAAAGCACCTGCTTCGAGACACTTGTACATGATGTCTGCAGAATCTTCCGTAGAAAACACAATGATTGCAGGTGATGATGCTTCCATTATCTGGGCTGTCGCCTCTATGCCGTTCATGACGGGCATGTTGATGTCCATGATAATCAGGTCCGGAGAAAGCCTGCGGTTTTCAACAATGGCACGAAGCCCGTTGTCAGCCTCGCCAACAACTTCAAACCGGGGATCTTCCTTGAAAAACTGATTGAGAACCTTTCGTACAAGAACTGAATCGTCAACTATAAGTACTGAAATCATTTTTATTGTTCCATTTGTTAAAAAAAGCCTGTATGTCTATGAGGTATTGAACCTTTGTCGAAAGAAAGCGCACGGCAATGATGCCCGAATTCAAATGATGGTGCAGCAGGATGTCCGGCATCGTGCAAAATTCCCTGAGCTGTATGTTTTCCAGCTGAATCTTGCATCCCGTAGAAATGATGTTGTAGTGGCGCGATTTCAGGAACAGCCGCGTCGAGTCGTCCATGGGAGTCTGGATGCTGAATAAGTTGCGTATGACGGAATCCAGCGACAGCGTGGGAACGGACTTGTCATTAAACTCCGTGGTTATGATGCGGTCTTGAGGAATGAGAATGTCGAAGACATAGAAATTGATGCAGGCAAACCATTCAGCTGTTCTCAAGATCCACCTTCACTTTGCTTATGATGGAGTCAATATCCAGAATGGGGATGATAGTGTCATTCAGGTTGATTGCACCTGAAAAAAAACTGACATCGGTCTTATCGGGAAAATCCTGTACCGTTACATTCATGGAATTTTGAAATTCCTTGACATCCGTAATCTGAAAGGCAACGTCGCATTTGTTTTTCAGGACAAGAAAAAGATTCTTTATCTGTTCTGGATGCCCCTGAAAGAGCGAAAAGTCAATGACAGCCATCGGCTTGCTGTTGCAGTTGACAATCCCTTTTACATATTGCGGGGCAAACGGAATGGGGAAAATTGAATTGTTGCGCAGAATTTGCTTTACATCTATGGAATTTACGGCATAGTCGCGTGTTCCTGCAGAAAAAACAAGCCATGCCTGTGACGAGGAGCTGTCCTTTTCTTCTAAAAGAGAACCTATGTCATTGTTGCTGACAATATCTTCAAAAAGAGATTCGCTCATGAACAAAGTATACCCTATTTTGGGCTCTCTAGCAAGAAAAACTTGTCGCTATGCCTTTTGCCTGGAACTGGTAGTATTGTACACGAATACGATGATGGCCGTGCCGATTATTATGACATACCCGATGATGCTCAGGATGTCGGGAATTTGGGCGAACGCAACGAAGCCCAGCAGGGCGGAAAAGAGTATCTGTGAATATTCGTAAATCGAAATCTTGCTCGAAGGGGCATTAAAGTATGCACCTGTAATGCCGAATTGGCCTATTGCGGCAGATATGCCAGCACAGCACAGGAACAGCACCTGTCGGGAAGTCATGGGCGTGTAGTTCAAAAAGAAGAATGGCAGTGACAGCAGGCTTGAAAATGCTGAAAAAAAGGTGATGATGAGGAATCCGTTTATGTTGTACGTGTGCAGCTTTCTGACAAAGGCATACGCAAAGCCTGCTCCTGCACCACCTGCAAAGCCCACCAGCGCCGGAAGCACCTTTGTAAATTCAAACGACGGCTTGATGATGAACAAGGCTCCTGAAAAAGCCGTAATCAGCGAAATGATGGAACAGACTGAAGGTTTTTCCGAAAGAAACAGAAAGCTTGCCAAGAGTGAAAAAAACGGTGACATTTTGTTGAGCATGGCTGCATCGGAAATGTTCAGATGGTCAATTGCATAGAAATTGCCGAATATTCCTATTGACCCTACGATGGAACGCAGGATCAGATATGTGAGTGCGCCTTTGGGAATGCACAGAGCGTTCCTGTCTTTTTTACGCATGTGTAGCAGGATTGACAGGGCAATAAAGAACGCTGTCGTGTTTCGGAATAATGTCTTTTGCATGAAGGGAATGTCACCTGCCGCTCGTACAAACATGCCCATGAGGGCAAATCCAAAGGAAGACACCAAGATTAATGCTATGCCGCGCTTTACATTTTCATTTTTCATTACCGCTATTATAAAAAGAATGTGCCATGCTTACAATGGGGCAGTTTTTTTTTGTATGGTAGGGCATCTTGAAACAAGTGCCTTCAGTGATTTTTGCTGTTGCAAGTATACGATGTGCAACGAAATCTTGTAAGGGGCTGTATGCTCAATAGACAATTGACGGAATGCTCAATAGACAATTGGCGAACGTACCGATAGGCTATCGGTAAAGTTACCGACAGTCTGTCGGTGGAGCTACCGATAGCCTGTCGGTGGGATCATCGGATGACAAGGCGTGAATCTGGTCTTTATATTGATAGATTGAACTAAAATTCTAGTAAAGACGTTTACTTCGTGATATACTATTCCCATGCCGTCTTCTTTCGATTCTTTTGAAAAAGAATTTCCCGCGCTTGCAAAACTTGGCTGCCTTGCAGAAAGTTATTGCCATACTGACCCCAACAGCGCGCTCTATAAAATCCGCAAGATTGGCGAGACAATCACTTCGCTTGTATATGAATATGACAATCTGCCAGTGCCGACAGGAAGCGTTTCAGATATTCCTCAGGCAAGCCGAATCAATGCGCTTTACGACAACAGAATTATAAACGGGCTCCTTGCAAAGTCATTTACCCGCCTGCGGAAAATCGGAAACGAGGCAGTGCACGAAGATTTGGATTCCTCCGTTCTAGTGGAAGAACTGCTTCCCATTTCATACAGCCTGTGTTTCTGGTTTGCCGAAACCTATGGCGCAAAAGAAAATCAGATTCCAAAAGAATATCATCTTCCCGGCGAACTTGCGCCCGTCGCAAAGAAAAAAGTAATCATAAGGATTAAAAAGCCAAAAGACTTTACGGCACAAGAAAAATCCGAGGAAGAATCGGAAGACAAGCTTATTGCCCTTGCAAAAGAGGCCGCCGCATCCGCGCCAAAAGTAAAAATCGAACTCAGGCGAAACCGCTCTCTTAAGGCAAACCGCGCCCGCCCCCTTACCGAAGCAGAAACCCGAGAACTTGTTGACGAACAGCTTCGCGCAGTGGGGTGGGAATGCGACACGACCAAGTTCAACCAAAAGATCCACGGAACAAAGCCTCAGAAAGGTCATAACATGGTCATTGCAGAATGGCAGACCGATTCCAAAATATACAATCCCGGTTATGCAGATTACTGCTAGGGAAAACCGCCAGCTACGGCTGGCGGTCTGAAAAAGTTTTACAGTTGCGGGAATGTATAAATAGGACATATACTCCAAAGTGTGAACCGCTCAAAGTTACACAATGGAGGAAAATATGTCCGATTACGACAGTTTAAATCATTCGACGTGGGAGTGCAAGTATCATATCGTGTGGATACCAAAATACAGACGGAAAAAGCTGT
>JAFVDR010000307.1 GCA_017476165.1 Treponema sp.
CCCAGTTGCATAAATATCGAGCTGTATCAATTGCCATGAGTTGCATTCCAAGATCAATGCCTAAATAAGGAATTTTGTGCTCTCTTGCATACTTTACGGTAGAAAGCAATCCTAAAAAGCCGCGTTGTCCATAATTGCCAGGAATTACAATGCCGTCAACATTCTTAAAGCTTTCATCAAAATTTTTCGCATCTTCCAAAGTTTCAGCATCTATTTTTTTTATTGTAACGACTGCATTGTTTCCAGTAACAGCTGCGTGAAATAAAGATTCCTGTACAGATTTATAGCAGTTGTCTAGGTAGTCTTTTTTTCCAACCATTGCAATGCATACATTCTTAGAAGGATTGTTCAGCTTTTCAATGAAATTTGTCCATTGCCGAATATCCGTAGTCCTATTGCCCAACGACAGCTTTTCAATGATTTTTTTATCTAACTGCTGTTCGTGGAATATAATAGGAAGTTCATAAATGGATTTCTTTACATCTGGCGAAATAAAGACTGAACCTTCAGAAACATTGCAGAAAAGGGCAATCTTTTTTTTCATTGACTCCTCAACAGCAGCTTCGCATCGGCACAGAAGAATATCTGGCTGAACACCCACTTCCTGCAGCTGTTTTACTGAATGTTGCGTTGGTTTTGATTTCAATTCACCACCTGTGATTACAGGTATGAGTGTAAGGTGCACGCTAATGGCATTGTTTTTGCCGACTTCACGAATAAGCTGACGGATTGCCTCAAGGTAAGGAACGGCTTCAATGTCTCCAACAGTTCCTCCTATTTCGACTATGACGACGTCTGCTTTTGTCGTGTCACCCAAATGACGGATGCACCGTTTGATTTCATCTGTAATATGAGGAATGACTTGAACTGTTCTTCCGTTATATCTACCGGCACGTTCGTTTTTTATAACATTTTCATATACCTTTCCAATGGAAATGCAGTTTTCGTTTGAAAGCTTTATGCTGGTAAATCTGCTGAAGTTTCCGAGGTCAAGGTCTGTTTCTGCTCCATCTTCCGTAACATAGACTTCGCCATGCTGGTATGGGCTAATGTTTCCCGCGTCCACATTTATGTATGGATCACATTTCAACATGGCAATTTTCAGACCGCTGCATTCAAGAAGGCTTCCGATAGTGCTTGCAGCAACACCTTTTCCTAAACTGGAACAAACTCCACTGGTAACAAGGATATATTTACTCATAACGTTCTATTTTCCCATTATAATAGTTTTTGGTCAATAACAATAGCAAGGAATGCAGGAAAACTTGTCATAGCTGTGTGTTTACGGTTGCAAAACTTCAATGATTTCAGGCTTTGAAAATTCAGGGATTCCCCTGTTGATAAACATGACAATGCCAGATGCTGTTGCAAGAAACAGCAGTACACCTGCAGCTCGGGCTTCATCTCCAGATGGCAATCCCATCATTGTCGCTAGAGGAACTGCTGCAAAATACCCCGCAACTGCACATAAAAAAGGTATTACAAGCGACAAAATTCCTTCTATGGCCTGCTTGCTTTTCGGGGTTGATATTGCAGCAATGGTTCCCGTTCGCAAAGAAAAATGCTGCGGATTTTTTACAGAAAAAGGGGAGCCTTGCTTTGAACATCCTCCTGCACATTTTGCACATTCATCATTTATTACGGGCAAAACGGAAGCCGAATCGCCATCCTGTACGGATACTATCATTACTCGTCTATACATACTTTAATCATGGTAAGGAAGTTCTTTCATCCTTTTTTCACATTCATCGGCACCAGTGGTGTTTCCGAGTTCCTCGTAGCAGTCTCTCAGATTGTACAGGGCGTCATAGTAATACGGATTAAGGGAGATTGCCTGCTCAAAAGCTTCACTTGCCAGCTCAAAGTCTGACTCATTGAAATACAGTACACCGAGCGTATTCCATACCCTGTAGTTGTCTTGATTTATGGAAAGTGCCTCTGCAGCAAATCTGAATGCTTCTGGAAAATTTTCCATTGCATAATACGTTGTTGTCAGAGACTCCAGCAGAGATTCGTCTTCAGGTTTGATTAAATATGATTTCTGCAGTGCCGAAGCTGCATCTTCAAGGTCGCCTGCATCCCTGTACGTTATTCCGAGATTGTACCACAGAAGATAGTTGTCTTTTTCCATGGTAATAGCCCTTTTAAAACAGGCAATTGCTTCTTCGTATTCTCCTTGAGAGGCTAATTCTATTGCTTGGTTATTTAAATTTTCACAATTCTCAAACACTGACTTACCCCTTTACAAGTATAACAGGAATTCTGAAACTAAACAATACGGAGTATTACAATACGGAGTATTACAATACGGAGTATTACAATACGGAGTATTACAATACTGGGAACTTCGAGATGCCCTTGCTAAAGGCAACCTTGGTTTTGCCGCTGGACTCTGAAACTGGTTGAGGCTTTCCTATACAAGGGAATGTTTTTGCCAACGCCTGCTTTTCCATCTGAAAAACATGACTATTCCCCGAGTCGTTTCGTCCGTTCCAATGCCGAGCCAAAAGCCGATGAGACCAAGCCCCATTTTTAGTCCCAGAATGTAGCTCCCTAAGACCATGATGCCCCAGTTTGAACAGATTCCGTATAGAACGGGAAAACGAATGTCTCCTGCACCTTTGAGTGCACCAATGTACACCAAATTAAGTGAACGTCCAAATTCTATGTATGTCGAAAAAATGAGGAGCGAACATACGAGCATGCTTATTTCTTCAATGTCCGTGAACAATGAGATGATAGGATGCTTAAAGATGTTGACAACTGCAATTAAAATCATGGAACATGACGTTGCCGCAAGTTGATATCGGAATACTTTTTTGTACGCAGTTTCACTTTGATGTGCTCCAACAAAATATCCTGCTTTTATTTGAGTCGCATTTCCAATGGCAATGGCTATGGCAAATACGAAACGAACAATTGTTTGCGTATATACTTGGGCAGATATGGCGTATGTGCCTAATGTTGAAATCATTGCCATGATGACAATTTGACTTATGTTGTACGATAGGCTTTCTCCTGCGGTTGGCACTCCCACGGAAAGGATGAGTCTAAAGCTTTCGGATGGAACTTTGCGAATGCCTTTCAGGGAAAAGGCGATGTCGTCTTTTCGGGCAATGAAATGGATGCACAAGATGCATGAAACAATCATTGAAATTCCCGAAGACCATGCAACACCTGCAACGCCAAAAACTGGCAATCCAAACCAACCGTAAAGCGACAGTGCATTTCCTGTGACGTTTATGAGGTTTGCAATGACTGAAACTATCATGACTTCTCCGGAATATCCGTAGCTGCGAAGAATTGCCCCTTGCAGAAGGTTGAATGCATTGAAAAAACAGCAGATACCTCCGTAAATGATAAGGTACTGGGTGGCGAACTGCCTTACTTTTTCTTCAAGCACATAGCATCCCAAAAGAAGCGGAGTTCCTGCAATGACTATGACCGTCAGCAAGAGCGATGTAACAAAGACCATGATGGTGCTGGCTTGAGCAATGTTGTTTAATTCTGTTTTTGTCTTTTGTGCTCCAAGGTATTGGGCAAGGACGATGGAACATCCCGTTCCGATGACAGAGAAAATGAGGTTTAAAAAAAATATATATTGCGACACCAGTCCAACTGCTGCAACGGCCTGATTGCTGTAATAACTGAGCATGACAGTGTCTGCAGATGATACGAGCAGCCTGAATAGCTGTTCAAGAGCTATTGGCAATGCAAGGGAAATCATTGATAGTGAACCGCGGTTTGTTCTGTTCTGCATATATGGATATAATCAGCTTTTTTACTGTAAATGTCTAGGGCTTTTGCAACAATAAGGGAAAACCGCTATGACAATAAGAGAGGCTTGTCTTGTCAATAAAAGCTGTAGCCTGCGTATGGTGCGTATGAAAACCTCTGAAGTTTTTCAAGGTTCCCATTATGCCTTTATGATGGATTCTGGAATCATTGCAGTAAAAAGAGTCCGTATCTTTTCTGCTGTTTTATTATCTGCTCCAAAAAGATTCTTGATTGCATTGCAACTGTCTTGTATGAACTGAACACCCCTTGTCTTGGCGTTTTCTATGCATTCGCTCTGATCCAGTAAGTGTATTGCGCTTTCCACGGAAGGACTGTCTATGCCATCTTTTCTTGCCTGTGCAAAATGAACTGTAAGTTCCTTAAACTCTGCGGATGCTGTTCCGTATTTCTGTGCGAACATAATGACAGGAAGTGATTTTTTGTTTTCTACAATGTCATCGCCCCGTTTTTTTCCGGGATTGCCGGTTGTCAAGTTTATGACATCATCAATAATCTGGAATCCTGCACCAATCTCACTGGCAATAACTCCGCACCTGTCATATACATCCTGTGGTGCATTGGCTGTTGAAAGACCGATTTTTGCTGCAAGGGATGCAAGTGTTCCCGTCTTGTTCTTGACCATTGCAAGATACTGCTCTTCGGTAGGACAGAAATCTGTATCCCTGTGCCATGCAATGTCCATTGCCTGACCTAGGTGCAGTCGTCTCAATTCCTGTGAATATATCTTGTACAGCTCCAGTTTTGTTTCTGCTGGAACGTCCAAAGTATCAATGCATACAGGAGCTTCAAAATAGAGCCATGAACCTGCATTTATGGCAACGTCAAGACCGTATGTGATGTATGCTGACGGCTGGTTTCTTCTGGTTTCCGAAGAATCCTCTATGTCATCGTGAATGAGGCTTGCCGTATGTACGAATTCTACGAGCGGAGTCAAGTGATATGCTGTTTCGGAAACAAGAATGCCTCGCATTTCGGCGTACGCTTCTGCACATAACACCAAAAAAAGAGGCCTCCATCTTTTTCCTCCCAAATCTATGAGTGAACGGGTTGGCTGTACGAGCGGCTTAAAAGTGTCTTCTGTGATGCAGTCTGGAAGCACGCCAAAAGATGCTTCTTGCCAGTGGACATGAGCAGTCTCTGGCAATGCATTTGCTATTGACCATTCTATTTTTTCTAAATAAGGAATAAAGATACTGTTCATCTTTTCTATCAGGCAGATTTTACAAGCCTGTTGATTTCATTTGCCATGTCTTCCAGTGGAACCTGTTTCTGCACGGCTCCCAGTTCGAATGCTACTTTAGGCATTCCGTAGACAATCGCAGTCTTTTCATCCTGTCCGAGCGTCCATGCGCCCTGTTTTCTCATTTCGGCAGGCTGAACGGCACCGTCACGTCCCATTCCCGTCATGATTACACCAAGAGCCCTGTTCTGGTAAATCTTGGCAACAGATTCAAACAGAACGTCTGCCGATGGTCTGTGTCCATTGCGGGGATCTTCCTTTGACAGGTGGATGACATTGCACAGCGTTGATTTTTCAACGACAATGTGAAAGTCTCCAGGTGCAATGTATATCTGACCAGGATGAATTAAATCGCCTTCTTCGGCTTCCTTTACTTCCAAAGGACAAATCCTGTTTAAGCTGGCTGCAAATTCTTTGGTAAAACCTGCTGGCATGTGCTGCACGACAAGTATGGGCTTTGGGAACTTCGGATCGATTTTTGCAAATACCTCACGAAGGGCATTTGGACCACCTGTGGAAATGCCAATTGCAACAATGTCTATAGAACCTGGCTTGCGCAATGGTTCAATGACTGCCGGTTCTTTTTTTGTCGTTGATGAAAATGATGATGGCGGAGAAAATATCGGTTTGGGCGAAACCTGTGCAGCAGATGGAGAACGAGAAGAATCTGGGCGTGCTGTATTTAAAATAGTAGGCTTTGATTCTTTCTGCTTTGCCTGCTGCATGTAAAAGTCAATCGGAGGAATGTCCTTGCCTTTCCTCATTGCATAGCGTCTTCCGTAAGAAGCAACTGCTTCTATAAGGTCGCTGCCTACAGATGAGATGTTACTTGAAGTTGAACCGGACGGCTTTGTGATAAAGTCGCTTGCTCCCAGTTCAAGACACTGCATGGTAACAGCAGCACCTTTTGTGGCTATGGAAGAAAGAATGATTACTGGAATGTCGATGCCCTGTTTCTTGCGTTCTTCAAGAAACTGAACGCCAGTCATTTCGGGCATTTCTATGTCAAGGACAATGATGTCAGGCTGCAGGGAAGGAATTTTTTGAAGGCAGAACTTTCCGTTCATGGCTGTTCCTGCAACTTTCAGACCCTCAGTGCCGTCTATAATACGTGAAATTAAGTTCCTCATGAGTGCAGAATCATCGCAAACGAGAACCTGTATATCATCCATTTTTATCCCCTCTATGTTTTGCAGTGCCACTATGTGGACGCTATTTTAATTGTCTTCCTTTTCGTAAATGCAAGCCCAGTCAGTTTTCAGAAACTTGAACTTCGTGTCCATTCCGAACAGGCTTTCTGAGTGTCCTATGAAAAGATAGGAATGCTTTGCCATAGAAGTCCAGAATTTGTCTATTGTATTTTTTTGGGCTGCCTCATCAAAGTAAATCAATACGTTGCGGCAAAATACGATGTCAAGATCACGTACTCCGCTGTCGTATGCAAGATTGTGATAGTCAAATCGAATGGTGGACATCAACTCTGGCTTGACCTGATATCCGTCTGATGATTTTGTGAAAAAACGTTCCAGATAGTTTTCTGGAATGCCTGTTACTTTGTTATTGTGGTAAAATCCCTGCTTGCCAACAAGAAGCGATTTCAATGAAATGTCTGAAGCTTTGATTTCGAATGTGTACGGAGCGGGAAGTTTGTCTTTCAAGAGCATGGCAATTGTATATGGCTCTTCGCCCGTAGAACAGCCAGCACTCCAAATCTTTATTTTTGTGTTGCCTGTTTTCTTTTTGTTTTCAATGATATGTGGAATTACATAATTAATGAGCGTATCAAAGTGAGGCTGATTGCGGAAAAACCTGGTCAGATTTGTTGTGATGCTGTCTAGAAACAACTTCATTTCTTCTTGATTGGAGGTAATGATGTTGTAGTATTCTTGTACATCTGAAATCTGCTTTTCCCGAAGACGCTCTTTTAAACGACTGTCTAAAATTGATCTGTTTGTATCAGAAAAAGTGATGCC
>JAFVDR010000308.1 GCA_017476165.1 Treponema sp.
AAAATATATTCTGTATTTTTTAGGCTACCTATGCATTTTGTTTTTATGTACAGCACTATTTTTCATTCTCAGAGGCATAACGTTTCTTTCTTTAGGCTTACATGTACAGGGGCAATGACAAGAAATGTTCCGCTTTTTACGCCAATTCTGACTGGCTGATTGTTTTTCAGATGGTCACTTGCAATTCTGTTTGAAATGCTCGGCATTCCTTTTTTTCTGAACATGCTGCTTTCCCATTCGAAGCCTTCTGTTTCAATGACTCCGCCCTCGTAAGTGTCTGTTGTTCGGACAATGGACACCCTGTCTTGCAGTTGCAATCCTGAAACATACAATACATCGTCCTGTTTTACAAAGCAGAAAATCTGCTTGCCACACAACCAAAAATCCGAGTGTTTTTCGCTACTGAATGTATCTACAATGCCCAAAAAGTGGTCAGCAGCACCTCCTGCACCGCCTACAAGCGTTATGATGCTTTTATCATTACAGATTTTCTTCAGTTCGAATGCTTTTTCCAATGCAAGCTCTGTATCTGTAAAGTCTTTATCCTTGGGAAATACCTGCACTTTATCTGCATATTTTTCAAGCAATTTTCTGTTTGAAATGCTGTCCATGTCACCCAGGATGCAATCGGGGGAAAAATCCACTTTGTTTCCATAAAACTGCCGATAGCATTCAAGCGTGTCAGCACCAGAGTCAGCAGCAATAACTGCATCAACCTTTGGAAATGAATCAAAAAAAGAAAGTGAATCTTGAGGTAGCGTAAAATCTCCTCCTGTAAAAACAACTATGTGCATTTTTCTATTCCTTTACAGATTACCTGTTGCAAGTCCTCCATGAGCCAGAGTATATCATTTCTGAAACAGTATTGCCATGGGACAAAACTAAACGACAAACAAAAGTTGCATCAAGAGCGTGATTTCCCTGCCACAAATCTTAAAATATAGACGCTTTTTTTAAGCTTTGCTATAATAGGGCTTATGTCACTTACAGAAAAAACTCATATTTCAATACCAGCAGAATTAAAAAAAGTAAATGAACTGTTTACTAAGAACGGCTTTAAGGCATTTCTCGTTGGCGGTGCTGTAAGAGACATGATACTGGGAAACCCCAGTCATGACTGGGATCTAGCAACTAATGCAACGCCTCAGCAGGTAATGGAAATCTTTCACAGGGTCATTCCAACAGGTATTGCACATGGTACTGTAACCATACACATTTTTGGACTGGAATTGGAAACAACAACATTCAGAACCGAAGCTGGTTACAGCGATGGACGGCATCCAGATGCTGTCATATATGCCTCTACAATTGAAGAAGATTTGTCGCGAAGAGATTTCACCATGAATGCCATTGCAGCAGAGCTTTCCACAGGCTTACTGATTGATCCGTTCGGTGGCATTCAAGACATTCACAATAAAATCATCCGGACTGTAGGAAATCCTTTGGAACGTTTTGACGAAGATGGACTTCGCCCAGTTCGGGCAATACGCTTTGCAGGGCAATTGGGATTTACCATTGAATCCGAAACGCTGAAAGCATTGTCGAATCCCTCTGTATTAAAAAAAACTGCTTCCATTTCAGTAGAGCGGTTTCGTGATGAATTCTGCAAAATGCTTTCGTCTTCGACACCAAGCATTTCCCTCAAATTATTGGAACAGACTGGCATCATGAACCTGTTTATTCCTGAATTTGCCGTGTGCCGAAACTGCTCCCAGTCTGATACGCGGGGCTATCATGATTTTGATGTAGCAGATCATCTTTTTTATGCCTGCGACGGTGCTCCCAAAGACAATCTTGTTGTCCGCCTGTCAGCATTCTATCATGACATCGGAAAGCCAGAAGCTCGCTTTTCCGAAATAGTTGACGGTGCGGAAATCATTCATTTTCATGGTCATGAATCAATATCAGCAAAAAAAGCTCAGCAATCCATGCGTTTCCTAAAGTTTTCAAACGAAATGATAGATGCCGTTGCCCATTTGGTAAAGGAACACATGTTCTTTTATGAAAGCACATGGTCAGATGCAGCTGTCAGACGTTTTATCATACGCATTGGACTTGAAAATATTGACAATCTGTTTGCTGTTCGCCTCGCAGACATTCATGGCATGCACAACGTTCCTGTCGTTCCTGGAAGTCCAAGCTGGAACAACCTTGAAGAATTCGAAAAACGCATTGCAAAGGTAACGAAAGAAAAAACGGCCTTAAGTCTGAAAGATCTTGCGCTTTCGGGAACGGACTTAATGGAGCTTGGAATTCCTAAGGGAAAACTGATTGGAATGATCTTAAAAGAATTGTTTGAAACGGTGACAGACTCACCAGAAATGAATACAAAAGAAAAACTGTCAGCTCTGGCAAAAAACATCTATACAAAGAAATATCAAGACATGTAGAAAGCCGCACCAATTGAATGCGGCTCTGCTTTGTCAATGCCTTGATTTTTCCATTATATGACCATGTTCATAGCAGCCCTTACTTCGTCAAGCGTTTTGACTGCAATTTCACGTGCACGCTGGCTGCCATCAAGCAAAACCTTTCTGATGTAGTCAGGATTTTTTTCCAGCTCTGCTCTTTTTGCACGTATAGGGCGAAGCTCTTCATTCAATGCTTCGTTCAGGGTTGATTTCAGCAGTCCGCCGCCACCATCTCCAATACGTTCGGCAACTGATTCTGGAGCTTCTCCCGTACACAAAGCAATGAGCATGAGTAGGTTTGCAACTTCGGGTCTGTTGACAGGATCATAGGAGATGTGTCGTTCCTGATCTGTCTTGGCCTTTTTTATCAGCTTTGCGGTTTCATCTTCTGTTGCAGAAAGCATGATTGCATTTCCCCTAGACTTGCTCATCTTTTGGCTACCATCAAGACCAAGAATGCTTGGAGTCTTTGAAAGTAATGCATCTGGCAGCGGAAAAATGGGGGCTGAATCCTTGCAGAATTTTTCATTGAATTTACGGGCAATAGTCCGTGTAAGTTCAATGTGTGGCAACTGGTCTTTTCCTACGGGGACAACATTTCCTTTGCAGAAAAGAATGTCACAAGCCTGATGAATTGGATACGTAAGCATGCCTGCATTAATCGTTTTGACTTTTCCGTTCTGCAAGGCACTTTGAATTTCTTCCTTTACCGTAGGATTTCGTTCAAGTTCTGCACTGGTCACCAATGTAAGGAATGGAAGCATGAGCTGGTTTGCCTCTGGTACATAGCTGTGCGGATAGATGACAACATCTTCACCGGGCTCGATGCCACACGCAAGATAATCTATAACAAGCTGCTTTGTATTCTGGCTTATTTCCTGATACGCATCATGATCCGTAAGGACCTGATAATCTGCTATCAAAATCATTGTTGGGACGCCCATCTTTGAAAGGCGTACGCGATTTTTAAGAGAACCAAAATAATGACCAATGTGAAGGCGACCTGTAGGACGATCTCCTGTCAATACGCGAAACTTCTTTGGATTTGCTATAATTTCCTGTTCCAGTTTATTGCTGCGCTCTACCGAAGCAGCAAAGGTTTTGTTTGTATCAATGTCAGACATATATCCTCTTTTTTAGCTTTGATTGCCAACCGATAATACCATAATTAATAACTTGGAGCAATAATAATTGACTGCAGGAGGTCAACATTGTTGCATATTTTTGATATTTGATTACAATACAGTGAATATGAGAGCAACAAAAGCAATAATAAACCTTACCAGTCTAAGAAACAATATACGAGAAATAAAAAAACTGTTGAAAGCGCCAACTAAACTGTGCATTTCAGTAAAAGCAAATGCCTATGGACATGGCGCAGTGGAATGTGCAAAAGTGGCAGTCGAAGAAGGAGCTGATTTTCTCGCGGTTGCAACACCAGAAGAAGGTGTTCAGTTACGGAATGCCGGAATCAACATTCCCATAATCATGCTCAGCCTTTGCGATCCACAAGAAGTGGAAACGGTTGTAAAGAACGATATTACCCCATTTGTTTTTGATGAAGAATACATGCAGTACTTTGCAAAAGCATGCCAAAACGAGGGAAAAACAGGCTATCATGTTCATATTGCGGTTGACACAGGCATGGGAAGGATTGGTGTACGCCCCACCGAAGCAGGAAAACTTGCTTCGGCAATAGAAAAAACAGGTACTCTGCATGTTGGTGGCATCGGTACCCACTTTGCATTAAGTGATGATACAGCAGAAACCAGCAAGTCATATACAAAAACACAATTTACTCTGTTTCTTGAAGCCGTAAAAGCTGTAAAGGATGCCGGAATTGAGCCAGGAATCTGTCACTGTTCAAATTCTGCAGCAACATTGGACTGTCCCGAAATGCATTTGGACATGGTGCGCCCCGGCATCATCGTATACGGCTATTATGCAGACAAGATTGACGAAACATATCTAGCAAAAAAGAATGTTTCCGTGCATCTGGAACCTGTCATGACATTGCAGACAAAAGTGTGCAGCATACGTTCTTTTTCTAAAGGACAGAGCGTTGGTTATGGCAGGACTTGGATTGCTCCAGAAGATACTGACATTGCCGTTCTTCCAATCGGTTACGGAGACGGCATGTTGCGGCGTTTTTCAACAAAAGGCGTTTCCGTTTTCATACACGGAAAACGCTACCCTATTCGCGGAAGAATATGTATGGATCAGTGCATGGTGGATATTGGAAAAAACAATGCCGATGTACACCGATGGGACGATGTCATTATTTTCGGTTCAGAAAAAAATGGTGTCCGCCAGTCAGCAGAAGACATTGCTCGATTGACGGACACAATATCGTATGAAATAACTACAGGCATTACGAGTCGCGTGCAGCGAGTGTTTCAGAACTAAGGCTTAAGGCAAGCAATCCTTGCCCTATGTAATATGTCAAAAGATTAAAGAGTGTAAGCATATTTTTAAGCATTGGCTGCACATTCATGAACAGAATGAACAAAAGAATGATGTCGGAAATGGCAAACAGAGTTACACCTGTAATGGTAAGGCAAACGAACAACTTTGCTTTTTTTGCATACTGAGAAAGACTGAGTGCTTTTCCCATCATAAACGTAAGCACGATGCCGTAGAAAACGATGCATGGAAACAATCCCTGAAAATCAAACAAGTTTGAAAGAAATACCAGCAGAAAGAATGCTGGCATTACAATTGCCATGGGAATAAAATTGACAATTTCAAGTCGCGGAGCTTTTAATGAAAAAGCAACAACATAAAATATGTGTCCTGCCGCAAAAGAAATAAGTCCTGCAACAAAAAATCCGATTGAAATAAATTGCAGCTCAAGAAGAATGTCACCAATCATGCCCAAGACCAAGCCTGATAAAACAAGCTTTTTATAGACCGATAAAGAGCCTTTTTCTATTCTTGCAGCAGCAACCCCTGTTGCAACAAAC
>JAFVDR010000309.1 GCA_017476165.1 Treponema sp.
AGCGGGTGCTTGAATGCTCCGACATAAAGCAGATAGACGGCATCTGGACAACAGGCAAGATGTACATAAAAAATGTACTCACAAACCACAGCACACTTCTTGAAATGAAAGACGTAAAGTATAACGTACCGCTCAAAGACAACATCTTTACGGTTGCAGCACTTGAACGGGGAACCTCACGATGAATCAAGGCAGCAAGCCACTTGTCCTGCTGACACTTGCGTGTCTGCTTGCACAGAGTGCCATCTTTGCGGCAGACATTGAGTTTCAGGGCAAGCTGAGCACTCAGACAGGCACAGGCATTCCCAACGGGCACGATTCTGCAAACAAGGGAGAATTCCTGTTGGGCACACTCGGAGCAGAAGGATCTGTTACCGCCTACTCCGATGCCAGCACCGTATATGCAGATGCATCATTGACATACGATTACATTGTAAAAGAAGAAAACCTTACATTCAGAGTAAAGGAAGCTTGGTTTGACTACAATGGAGGCTGGTGGACAGTACGAGCCGGGCGGCAGCTTACAGCATGGGGAGCGGCAGACGGCATTCAGGTTGCAGACGTCCTGTGTCCGCAAGACCAGACATCGTTGTGGTCGTCGGATTACAGCGAAAGCCGTCTGGGCATTGATGCCTTGCGCTTTTCGCTTTCAGGAGAATCCCTTACGGCCGACATGTATTGGATTCCGCTGTTTACGCCAAATGAACTGCCGCTGAAAGACGGCAATCCACTCAAAAAAATCATGATTCCATCTTCGGTGGAAATGAACGGAACAACCGTTTCCATAAACAAGGTCACCAAAGACAGTTTTGAGAAACCAGACGTAACTCTTTCAAACGGAGAATATGCAGCACGCCTAAAGGCATTCCTGCCCTTTGCAGACATTTCCCTGTACGGGTTTTACGGGTGGGACGACATGCCCGTCATGAAATATGCCATAGGACAAAGCATCTCCATTACAGGAACATACGAGCGGATGACCATGTTCGGCATAGATGCATCCATCCCCATAAAAAGTGTCATGCTCCGGTTGGAAGGAGCTTTTTTTCCGGCACGGGCAATGGCGGTGTCCCCCATGGCACAGGCAGCAAACCAGATGAAAGCATACATGCAGGGAAAGCAGGACTTTGAGTATTTCGTCAAAAGAAATGAAGTTGCAGGACTCATCGGGCTTGACTTTATGCCGGCAGGATGGACAATTACGGCACAATATTACATTAATGCCGTCATGGGTGACATACAGATGCTGGACAGGGAACGCTACATACAGCAAACAACATGCAGCATATCAAAAAGCTTTCTGCGAGAAACACTGGAACTTTCCCTCACCGGCATAGTAGATTTGAACCATTTCAGCAGCATGGTGAATCCTTCCGCTACGTACAGCGTAAGCGACCAACTGAGCGTCAGCATGAGCGCAAGCCTGTTTTTCAGAGGCCCAGACTCAGACAACAGGGGGACGTATGCAGCATACGAAGACTTGGACTGCATAAGTCTCAAAGCAGTTTTCAGTTTCTAGCACGAACACGAGAAGGCTACATATACCGACATTCCGAAGATGTACATAACGGCGATGAAACATCCCGACCATAATGCAATCAACAAGTTCTGCAAAAATAATAAAGTTTCGTTCAAGCAGGTATTTGCACAGGTGCTGCTGCTCGCACAAGCAACGGGTCTTTCAAAAAACTTCCAGCTTTACGATTTCCTCATCATTGCCGCTGCCAGGGCGGAAGCCTGCGACACAGAGCATCTCCCTATTCCCTGTCCAATATGTTCTTGATTTGCTTCTCGTCATTCTCACTCAGCTTTCCCATAGCCTTGGCGAGGGCTACGATGCCGATTACAGCAGTGGCGGTAAGAGCCGTGCCGGTGAGGATTGCTCCCCAGTTCACAGTGTCGCCTTGAGGTGTACTATCCTGCACCATTCCGCCTGCCCCATCCGTCATCCATCGGCTTACCATCACCTCGCTCACCTCCAGTCTGGATGCCAGTTCCCTCTGGGTCATTCCTTTTTCCTTCGGGAGTATGCCCTTCCTTTATCTGATTGTTTTCATCGCGGATGTTTCTCTGTCTTGGGACTTCCACGAAAGTAACATCCACAAGCGTCCCCTAGTTTCAAATCAGAGCTTCATCCTCAAATTTTTCCTCGCAGAGGTTGAACAGTTCCTTTGTTGCCGAGCGGCAATTCCCTGAAGCCATGTTTCTTCAGTCTACTAAGTTTTGCACGTGCAATTCCTGTAATCCTTCAGAAAAAAAGTAAAAAAGCTCTTGATTTAATTGTACACAATTTATTATATTACACATAGGTTGTATGAGCGAAAGACTTATTAATATACTGATAACATCATTTCCAAAGATAATCATTCCGGGACTTGCAAAAACCATTCCCCTGACCGTCGTATCATTTGCCCTTGCACTTTGCATAGCAATCATTGTTGCATTGGTGCAGTTTGCACACATAAAGATCTTAAAGGAGCTTGCACGGTTCTATATATGGATTGTCCGCGGTACACCGCTGCTCGTCCAGCTGTTTGTCGTTTTCTACGGATTGCCGGGACTCGGCATCATGATTCCGGCTTTTCCCGCCGCAATACTCGTGTTTTCCTTTAACGAAGGAGCGTATGCCGCTGAAACAATCCGAGCGGCACTGGAATCGGTACCGAGGGGACAAATGGAAGCAGGTTATTCCATCGGAATGTCATACATTCAGATAATACGCAGAATCATCCTGCCACAGGCACTGCGCACGGCATTTCCCCCTCTTTCAAACGAAATCATTGCAATGGTAAAAGATACATCGCTGGCAGCAAACATCACCGTAACGGAAATGTTCATGTCAACGCAAAGAATAGTGGCAAGAACCTATGAGCCGCTTGCCCTGTACATAGAAGTAGCACTCATCTACCTGCTGTTTTCTACGGTACTCACAAAGCTCCAGCATGCAGGAGAACAAAGGCTCAACAAAATGTATTAGGCAGGTTTCCTAAGACACAAGCAAAAGACCATAATATACAGGAGGTTTTCTATCACTATGGCACAAAATATGTTGTCGCACAAAAATGCAAACAGAAAAGGATTAAGGTCAGCTTCTGCACTGGCTGTCGCAGCAATGACCCTGGCACTCCTTTCAGGCTGCTCAAAAAAAGATGACGCTCAGTCTGGCAAAGACCAGCTTGCACGCATCAAGGAAAAAGGCGAAATCATCATTGCTACAGAAGGAACGTGGGCTCCTTGGACATATCACGACGAAGCAAACAACCTTGTCGGCTTTGACGTAGACGTAGCAAAAAAAATTGCCGAAAAACTGGGAGTAAAGGCAACGTTCGTGGAAACGGAATGGGACGGCATTTTTGCAGGCATTGATGCAAAACGCTATGACATGACGGCAAACGGAGTGGAAATTACCCCAGAGCGTTCCGAAAAATATGACTTTTCTGTACCGTACGGATACATCCACACTGCCCTCATCACATTGCAGGAGAGGAATGACATCACTGCATTCGAAGACTTAAAGGGAAAGACTACGGCAAACTCCCTTGCAAGCACCTATGCCGACATGGCCGAAAAGTATGGGGCAAAGGTAAACACCATTGATTCTTTCGAAGAAACAATCATGCTTTTGACACAAAAACGGATTGACGCAACACTCAATGCAGACGTAAGCTTTTACGACTACAAGAACGTACACCCTGAAAGCCCCATCAAGATAACGGCAACAACAGCCGAAGCTTCTCACGTTGCCATTCCTCTGCGCAAAGGAAGCGACAGTGAATCGCTACGCAAAGCCATAGACACTGCCATTGAAGAATTGAGGCAAGACGGAACGATTGCCCGCATTTCGCAGCAGTACTTCGGCTCTGACATTTCAAAATAAGGCAACAAAAAAACCGCTTCCGTTTGGAAGCGGTCATCATCGGTCAGCACCGACAGTTTACTTCAGGATGCTGAATCCCAAATCCTTAATGTCCTTGGCAAATGTAAGGACAGTATCTTTTGACCCCTGCATAGGAGTCTTTCCCATTCCAGGAATCTTTGCAAGAACACTGTTAGGAACAGTAATGATGTCGCAGCCACACTTGTCTGCTTCTACGATGTTGTAGAGTTCGCGTGTAGATGCCCACAGACTCATTGTGCCAGGCTTGCTCTTGCAGATTTTTGCAGTTTTTTTCATGACAGGAATTGGATCCAAGCCAGAATCGGCAAGACGACCAGCAAAAACAGAAACGATGTTCTTTGTGCCAGGCTTGAATGCATTTACGGTAGCACGAACCTGACCAAGCGTAAAGATGGCGGTAACGTTAAGCTGGATACCCTGATCAGAAAGCTTTTTAATAAGAGGAGCAGTTGATGTTCCGTCTGTAAGCATGATAGGAATCTTTACGAAAACATTCTTTCCAAGAGCACTGATAACCTTGGCTTCCTTTTCCATTGTGTCAAAATCATCGCCAAATACTTCAAAGCTCAATGGAAGGTCTGGAATTGCAGCAACAACTTCCTTTGCAAAGGAAACATAATCCTTTACGCCAGCTTTCTTCATAAGGCTAGGATTTGTCGTAAAGCCAGTTACATAGCCTTTTTTGTACTCTGCAATCATTGCATCCTTGTCTGCACCGTCTGCATAAACGGCAACCTTCAACTGTTTAAATGTCATACTAATCAACCTCTAAAACTGATATATATCATATTTTAGTTCATTTTCAATACTTGTCAATAGATGCGTTTCAAACCTTTGCATAGTGTACAAGCCTTGCTGCGCTCGGCTGCTGCAAAACATACAATACAATTTATAGAAGGGACACTATGAAAAAAATCATTCTTGCAGTTTTATTGTCGCTTGCATCATTCATGGCTTTTGCAGGAGACTGGCAGAGTACAATCGGCACTGGCATTTCTTTTACAGACGAAGAGTTGAATCAGAAATTCAAGCTTTTTGATAACGGATATTATCTTGATTTGGGTGGCTTTTGGCAGGCAGACATTGACTATGACCTTACGTATCTGCTTGTAAACAAAGAATTTGGACTGTCGTTCAAGGCAGATGCAGGCATCGGTCTTGCCATCATGGAATCAATTCTGTCCGAGTCTGGTTATGACAAAGGCTTTCATCTATCTGGAGACATAGGAGTCGGATATTCTTTTCTGAGAAGCGATAGGGCAACGCTAGGACTTTTCGCAGTTTTCGGCATGAATTATGCATCTTACAAGACATCATCGGAAACTTCACTATCATTACCTAACGGAACGGAAGAAAAGCCTACGTGGGATTTGGAAACATCTCTAATGCACTACAGCGTAGGTGCAGACCTTACGGGTGTATTCCGCTTTACAAAACACCTTGGGCTGTTCGGAAGCTTTGGAGCACGATGGGTTATGGGAGGAAAAATCAAAGTATCTTCAACAGCAAAAATTGCAGGCCTTTCGGAGTCTGCAAATCTTTCGTGGGACATCAACGGCAAATACATCCTGACTCCAAAACTGGGCGTCAGCTGGACTTTCTAGCAAAACAGTACTCAACAATATTCAGATTGACAGGGAAAAGCCTTACACATACTTCTTTACCAATTCTATGATAGTCTGTGCTGCTTTCTTACGCTCCTCGTCCTGAACGGCAAACAGGCTTTCTGGCTTAATGTGCAGGGCTTTGCACAGCCGGATTATAGTATACAGGTTCGGAATGTTCCGCCCTGTCTCAATACAGTTCACTTGATTCTGAGAAAGACCTGCTGCAAAGGACAGCTCAATCTGCGAAAGATGGGCTTTTTCCCTTTCTTCCTTTAGGCGTGCAATTACAAAATCTATCTGTTCCTGATATTCAGCTTCAATCATTTTCCATTGTATTCTGCACTGAAAAAACATTGACAAACAACACAGAATACCATTATCATTATAAACGGAATAACATTGGAACAGAGTATGCAGTATGCTACCGTTTCACCAGTCAAATCTTCTTTCTTTTATCACAAGGAGGTCAAAATGCGACACACAAAAATTGTAAGCGCAGTTCTCATTCCCATTGCAGCCCTGCTTTTCTCATGCTCCACAGGCGACTCATCAGATTCTTCTTCATTCGACAGTCCTGCAGCAGTAGTCAAAGGTGCTTCACAGAGTGCGGACATGAGCACTTCCGGAGTTTCAAGGGCAATCAACTATAATAGCGATTCAAACCCTGATGCCATGGTAGGAAAACTAACGGGAGAAAGTGATACAACCGCAATGATTTTTAGCATGCTTGGAAAAATTGCAGATGCCGAAAAACTCTCTGGCGTAGCATTCAACAACCCCGTCAACCTAGACTTTACAGCGAACGGCATAACAGTGCAAAGACTACAGGTAAACCAGGAAGGAAGCCTGTTTTACATATATTCATCAGGAACCTATAGCGGAAACGCATTTTCCTTCGCTCTTAAATGCACGGAAAATGCATACGGCACTCTGGACACTTCCCTTTACTTTCCTAGCCAGTATACAGAGCTTGTACAGTACAAAAGATCAGGGAGCGGGAAAACCAGGTTTATGTACAGGGTAAATACAAACGATCCTCAAAAAGAAGACTATTACCGCGTAACTGCAACAAGCGGCGGAAACATCGAAGGCTATCTGTATCAGACTGCTGAAAGCGGACTGAAGTCCACATTTTCGATTTTCATCTTTCGTCCGATAAGTTCCTCGGAGTGGTCGACGATGTAGTTCTTGACAATCCCGGGAGCAGCATTGATGGCGGCGATGACGAGGACGATCAACACCGCAAGAACGAT
>JAFVDR010000310.1 GCA_017476165.1 Treponema sp.
AACATCCTCATTTCTGCCAAGCTTCGCCATAGCATTAGTGCTTATTTTTGCCTTCTTAATAAGCTCTGTTTTCATCATGTTTCTCTCTTTTAATATTCCCCATAATTTATCATAGTTAACCGACATTTTGGTTCCTCCGCTTTCGCTAAAATCTCCATACTCACAGTTATAAATATTATACCAAATTTCATCACTTTTCTCAACCGCAATTTGAAGTTTGCAATCTACAAATAGTCAAGGTGCAGTCAACCATAATATCAGTATAGCAAACCCTGCTGTACCATAAACCTCCCTCATTGAAAAACCGGTTAGAGATTACTCCAACCGGTACCATTACAAATCTTAATTCAACTCATTCCAAACATCCACATAATCCTGCAAGCCACCCGGACGCATTGCCATGCTCACATAACCTGCTGGCTCTTCTCTTGCAAATCTGGCAAGAATTCCTGCATCCTCAGGCTCTTCAAAAACTACCTGTGCCTCTGCATTCTTACAATCTATTACCAATTGCTTTCCTTCCATGTCCGTTACGACAACTGCATCTCTTTCTCTGTCGTAAAAGTATATGTTATACACCATTTTCACCGCTCCTTTTTTGACTTGGCAAATGTTTATCTGCCGTGTAATTTTTTTATCATAGCCCGGCTTCCATTTTCACTCAAAAAAACATCCGAAATTGGTGTCGTAAACCTGTCGTAATGCAAATTCACCATGCGAAAAACTCAGTATTTATAAGGGGTTGCGGAGCAAGGAAGGTAGTGCCGTGGCAGATGAATAAGACTTTAATCATAATTTCAAAACTCCTTGAAACTCCTCATTTTCCTTGATTTTACGCCGCTTTTACGACATTTCTCTGATAGAACTGTTTATTCCGATTTGTCGCATATCGTGGCATAAATTAGTATATTTCGTCATTCAAATTTAGTAAAATTCTTAGTAAAATAACTCGTTTTTTGCATTTTGCTAAAAACCTTCTTGTCTAGGAAATTGCCTGTTCTACTTCATTTCTGCAGTGTTCCAACTTGATAACTCTCTCAAGTTCCTGTTTTGCATCATCAAGCCCTATATGTGTATATGTATTCAAAGTCACTCCTATATCCGCATGTCCCATAAGATATTGCAAAGTTTTCGGATTCATTCCTGACTTTGCCATGTTACTACAATAGGTGTGCCTACACACATGAAGTGTCACCTTCGGCAATTCTTCTTTATAGATAATGTTGTATTTAATTATAATATGTTCAAAATACTTCTCCCAATGTAGAACTACCATCGGCATATCATTCTTGTCCAGATAAAAAAATCCACTAAAACCATCAACCTTCGGTTCTTTCTTCGGCTTTTTCCTCTGGCTAATAATACGCTGAAAGCAATCATATACATCTTCTGTCATTGGCAGTACTCTCGTTCCGTTTGTTGTTTTGGTTTCTTCAATGATATACACCATATCACTTCTGCGTTGAAACTGATGATTTACACTAATTGTTCTTTCCTTAAAATCAAGGTCATTCATAGTCAACCCAACAAATTCCGAAATACGAAGCCCTGTCTTAAACAGAATGTATATCCCATCATAATACTTGCAAAAATGCCTGTCATTCTTAATAAACTCCAGCAGCATTCTCTCTTGCTTTCTGGTGATTGCTTCTCTTGTAACACTATCATTGACAACTACAGTACATAGTTGAAATTCAAACGGGTTTTTACGTATCAAATCATCATCAACCGCCATTTGAAAAGCAGGTCTTAACACTCCACGAATGGAATGAATAGAACTATAACCTCTTCCATTCGCTTGAATCTGTATCAGCCATCTTTTTGAATCATATAACTTTACCTTGTCAATCCTCTTAGAACCAAAAGCTTCTTTCTTTAGAATATTGACTACTGTTTTGTATCCGGCTTTTGTAGTATGCCTAACGCCAGTTTTCTGTGAAATGTATTTCTGAAGTGTAAAATGAGAACTTCACTCAAACCAACCACCTCCTATGAAAATATTCGTTTTTTAAGATTAAAACTATTCAATCTCTACAAGATTTAATTCTCCGGAAGACTGAAATTTTCGAG
>JAFVDR010000311.1 GCA_017476165.1 Treponema sp.
AGGAGGTTCGACATATTCCTGATTTCGAGGTGGTTCAGGAGTATATTCTCCAGACTCTATCTGTTGAATCAGGGCAAGAAACTCATCATCCTGACTCAAAACACCTTCTTCATCAGATGTAGATTGCTCTGCCCCAACTTCTACAGCCGATTCCTTCACGGCGGCCTGCTTTGTCGGAAGAGATACGGAATAGCCTTTCTGCTTTGCAGAGCATGACATAAAAACAAGGGCATTCAGCGAGAGTGCACTCATGACAGAAGCCATCAATTTCCATGAACAGCATTTCATCATATCGTGCACCAGCTTAATTGAGGGCAGCTTTCAAGGCTGCAATATTCCTTGTCATTAATGACACATACGTTTCGCCATTCTTTAAGTCAGAAGCGGCAATATTGTGGCAACTGTGAAATTCCATTTTTTTTGCGCCTGTTGATTCACAGACAGTGTCTGCAATTTTTCCATTCGAAAATTCAATGGTAAACACAACAGGTATTTTTTCCTGCTTTACTTTGTTAATAAGGAATTTAATTGTAGATGCACTGGCTTCGACATCTGTAGCACATCCAGGAAAGGCTGCATAATACGAAAGACCATATTCATCAGCGAAATAGCGCAAGGGAAAACGGTCTGCGAACACAAAGACAGTTCTTTTTGCCTGTTTCACAATGGACGCAAACTGCATGTCAAGATTTCGAATTTGTCTGATATACGCAGAAGCATTTGTTTTATAGAACGAAGCATTCACCCCATCAATCCTGCACAATTCATCGCAGATTGCCTGCGTAATCTTCATGGCATTCTGAGGACTCGTCCATACATGTTCATCCAACTCTCCGTCAGCTTCGTCATCGTCCTCTTCTGCAGTCATGCCCTCGACAAGCTCTTCTTCCACAGCATCAACAATATCCAGCAGTTTAATGGTTTTGGGAGCTTTTGCTCCAAGGCTATTCAAAAGCGTTTCTGCCCACACATCATTTTCGCCACCAGTATAGACAAATAAATCAGCTTTCTGAATTTTCTTCATGTCTTTCGGAGTCGGCTCATAGCTGTGGCTTTCTGCCCCTGGTTTCAGGAGCATGGTAATGTCAGCATTGCTTCCTGCAACGGCACGAACAAAATCAAACTGCGGAAACATGCTTGCAACAACAGTCACTTTTTTATTTTTGGAATCAGATTTTGCACCACAAGCCATAGAAGCACAAAGCACAAGGACAAAACTTGCAAACACACCCTTTAATTTCATACGTATACCCCTTATTTCTTATTGCGGCAGTCTGAGCAGATTCCATAAAACACTGTACGAAATGGATTAATTTCAAAGCCGTGTGTTTTTTCAATGTGCTCTTTTACACTGGCAATTTCTTCGCAATGCAAATGAATCAATGTACCGCACAGTTCGCAACGACAATGAAAGCACCCATTTTCATTGTGGGAATTACCAACAAACTCGAAGCAAGCAGCGGCATTTTCACCAGTAAAAAACTTGTTTACTGCACCACTGTCTACCAGCTTTTCCAACTGACGGTAGACAGTTGCCTTGCCAATTCCGACAGTCTTAAAGTGCTCTGCAAGTTCCAGCGCCGTAAAATGTTTCTGTGCCGAGTTTTTGAGAAATTCTAAAATCAAATCCTGTTGCTTTGTCTTGTATTCCAATTTGAGAACCGTTATCATTTTATACGGTAAAGAGAGAAAAATGTCAATGTGTTTGCGTTTTGTTTTGCTAGAAAATGTTACAGTTTAGCAACAAATGCTTCGCTTCTGTTGCGTCCGTTTTCCTTTGCACAGTACAGGGCATCATCGGCAGGCTTAATGCACGATTCTGCAGTCATACCGGGTTCCATCTGCATGACTGTATAGCCAGCACTAATCGTTACGTGCCCATTAATTCCGTGGATGAAAAATTTGTTCATGCTCTCGATGCGCATTCTCGTCTTTTCAGCAATTTGAGCAAGCTGTTCCAGAGAATATTCCGATGCAAGGGCAGTAAATTCTTCTCCTCCAAAGCGATAAAAGGTAATGTGATACTCCTGTTCAATTTCTTTAAAGCACCGGCTCACAGCCCTCAGGCAGTCATCTCCTGCCAGATGTCCATAGGTATCGTTGAATATCTTGAAATGGTCAATGTCAAACATGATGACGTTTAGAACGGGAAGCTTCATGAGTTTTTCTATGTCCACAAACAGTGCACGGCGGTTGGCAAGACCAGTCAGAACATCTGTATCACGCTGAAACGTAAGTATGCGCTCTTTGTCTACCAGCAAAAGCCTTGTATAGCGCATGTATGAACCTAAAAGGAGACCTGTCAATGAAAACACCGTTGTCCCTATAAAATCCAAGGACGCAACGTCTTTCGTCTTAAGCAGGAAAATTAAAATGGTATGAATTACATAAATGCCTATAAAATAAAGATTAACGCGCAACGAGCGGTCAAACAGCAGAATGGGCAGAATAATCTGCATGCACGTGAATGATACAGCCAGATGCATGCCAGAATGGGAAAATATGCTTGCAAAAATGGTTGCACAGTTTATGATGGCTGTTTCAATATACACAAGCGGAAGAACCGCGTACGAACCTTTGCTTACCACAGACGTGCTTGCAAATCTAAACAGGACTGTCAAAATCAGAGCCAGCGCATAGAAAACGGCAGTAAACAAGGTATAGCTCAGCTTGTAGGAAAAGAGAAGCGAACCAGTAAACAGCAGCAGCCCTACCACAAGCATTATGAATGATATAAAGCTGAAAGTATCAATATTCAACTGCCTTATTTCATTCTTGTTGAAATCAAAGAGGCGTTTTTCTTGATGAAAAAACTCTTTACTGAAAATTACGAACCAGGAATTCTTTCTGATTGTCATATACAAATAAGTATAAATCCATTCTTTTATTTTTGCTAGCATAAAATAATAAATCTCATATATAATAAAGGCAAAGACTCTTCTAAAAACAGGGGTTTCCGAGAGGACAATATGGATACATCATATGCAGTAGCAAAAGAACTCGATTTTTACAGGATAAGGGAAACTGTTGCAGCACTTGCTGTCAGCGAAGAAGGAAAGCAGTTTCTGCTCACGCGAGAACCAGAATCAGACAAAACACACATAGAATATCTCAAGACACTTGGCAGGGAATGGCATACATACATCGGTTCCAGCAATCAGCAGGCACTGTCTGCCTGGCCTGCCGTAGAGCCGTATTTTAAGCTTCTCGGAAAAGAAGGTGCACAGCTGGAGCAAGACCAGATTTTTGCCATAGGGCTTTTCTGCCTTGCACAGAAAAAACTGAAGGAAAACATCATAGCCGCCCAGCAATCCATTGCAATTCCCCATTTGGCACAGGAAACAGAGACATTGCCTGACATGTCTCAAGTACAGCACGACATATTTTCCGTCATAACACAAGACGGACAGGTCAAAGACCTGCCTGCACTACGGGCAATTAGAAGCAGGATTGCATCCCTTCACAAGGAAATAGAAAATGCCATCAAAAAATATACATCCAATGCAACGCTGAATGCGGCATTGCAGTCAAACGTACCTGTATTCAAGGCAGACAGGGAACTGCTTGCCGTCCGCTCAGACAGAAGGAATGCCATCAAAGGCATTGTACACGAAGTCAGTGCATCAGGTCAGACAATGTACATTGAGCCAGATGAAGTTGTACGTGCAAACAATGAACTCATTCAAGAAGAATATCACCTGCAGGCGGAACTAAAAAAGATCTTTCGGGAACTCACTGCGAAAATAGGTGTCTACAAGGAAGATTTACTTTCATCCCTTAAAACCCTTGTACTGCTCGACAGTGCATACGCTGCAGCACGATGGCAGTCAGAAACAAAGGGAACATTTGCCGAAACCTGCGATCTTTCACAAGAACCGCCAGCAATCCGTGGCGCACGACATCCTTTGCTTGGAAGCCGTGCCGTTCCTGTTGACATCTGTTTTTTGGATGGCAAAAAGATACTCATCATTACAGGACCAAACACAGGCGGCAAAACGGTAACACTCAAGACAATCGCATTATTTGCCCTGCTGAATCAAGCAGGATTTCCCGTTCCTGCAGAAGAAGGAACAAGACTACCCGTGTTCAGTTCCGTATTTGCGGACATTGGAGACGAACAGTCCATCGATGAATCGTTAAGCACATTTTCAAGCCACATGAAAAAAATGGCGCAGATGGTACAGCAAGCCGACAAAGACAGCCTTATCCTACTCGATGAACTCGGGAGTGGAACCGATCCTCAGGAAGGGGGAGCCATTGCAATGGCAGCATTGGACACCCTCATCGAACGAGGTTCATTCGTAATTGTAACAACCCACCATGGCATACTGAAAAATTACGGATACACACATCCCAACTGCATCAATGCATCCGTTGAATTTGACAATACGACATTGCGTCCCACATATCGGCTGCTCATGGGTATTCCAGGAGAAAGCCACGCACTGGACATTGCCGTTCGCTCGGGGCTGCCAAAAGACATCGTGCAAAAAGCACGGGATTATATTTCCAGCGAGCAGGCTGATGTTTCAACACTCATAAAAGGCCTTACTGCAAAGCACGAAGAACTGGATGAACTGCAACGTCAGGAACGCATTCAGAATGCAGAACTCCAGCAGAAAGCCCTCAAATTGCATGAACGCGAAATAAAGGCAAAGGAGCATGAAATTGAACTGCAAAAAGCGGAGCATGCAGCCAGCACGGAGTTTTTAAGGCAAACGCGGAGCCGCCTCGAAAACCTTGTGAGGGAACTTCGGGAAGGTGAAATTACACGCGAAAAGACAGTGGGCGTAAAACAGTTCATCTCAATGCTTGAAGAACAGGTACAGCAACAGACCATAGCCATAGACGAGCAGAAAACAATTCTTGAAGAAGAAAAGGAAAACGCGCGCAAAGAAGAAGCCTTGTACGCAGAAAATGGAATGAGACTCGCAAAGCTCAAGGAAAACAAAGCTTCTTCCTGCAAAAAGACAAAGCATCGCCTGTCAAATGCAGAAGCACTTGCAACGGCATCTGTTCCGGAGCAAATCGAAGAACCTGTACGCAAAAACAAAAAGACAGTACCGTTAACGCTGAACTTTGAACCGGGCATTGATGTATTCGCAGGAGCAGCACGCAGACGCGGAACATTGGTTTCAAAGAACAAGAATGGCAGCTGGACAGTTCAGTTCGGTTCACTTAAAATGAGCGTTCCTCAAAACCAGCTTGTGCCTGTTGCTCCAGAACGCATTCCAGCAGTTGAATTCAGCACAGAATCAGTCAGCAACAATGCACTGATACTGGAAGATGAAAAACCTCATTTTGAACTCAGGTTATTGGGAATGCGCATGGAAGAAGCCATGAAAGCACTGGAACATCAGGTAGACTTGTGTGCCATCCACAACTTCAAGGAGTTTTCAGTCATCCATGGAAAAGGAGCGGGCATACTGCAACAGGCTGTGCATGACTACCTTTCGCACTATCCCGGAGTAAAGGACTTTCACTTTGCACAGCCCGAAGACGGTGGCACGGGCAAAACGTATGTACGACTTATCTGACAGTCATTTCGTCAGATTCTTGAGCCAGCGTTCCTTTTTTAGCCACACATGGAATACAACAACCTTTACAAGGTCAAGAAGCTTTACATACAGATAGAGCATGACAGGACTTATCTTTGTAAAATGACCAAGGATAATGACAAGCGGTATCATTACAAAAATAGTAATCATGGCATCTGTATAAGCTCCCATTGCGGTGTCGCCCCCTGCCCTTGCAACTGCCTGTTGTGCATTCAGATACACCCATGCAGGCATGAACAGAGACATCAGTACAACCATGCTTCGGCAAATGGTCAGTGCGCTTTCACTAAGACGTCCAAACACAACAGGAACGAACAGAGTTGTAGTAAAACCGACACCAACCATAAGTATGCCAAACACTGCAGACCCAGACAAGAGCCACGTTTTTTGCTGGCGAGCCATTTCCAGATCACCCTTACCAAGCGTTTTTCCGAGAATGACTCCTGTTGCATTATAGATTCCTCCAAATGCCACAAAGAAGAGGTTTGCAATTGCAAAGCTCGATGACATTCCAGAAACAACCTCTGCCCCACCCCTGCCATTATAAATTGCAGTGGTCAATGTTTCGGAAAGAACCCAAACCATTTCACAAAACAGCACGAGGGCACCCTTTATCAGGATCTCAAAGAACAGTTTTCCATCAATCCTAAAAAACTCAGCAATCCTAAAACCAAACTCAGGCTTCTTTTTGGCATACATAACGACAAAGATGACGAATTCAAAAAAGCGCGCAATAACGGTGGCAATGGCAGCCCCCTGTACGCCAAGACGAGGAAAACCGAGGTTGCCGTAAATCAAAAGCCAGTTAAAAAACGTATTTGTAAGCGTTGCAATGACCGTAACGACAAGAGGGAAACGAACCTGCCCCATATCGCGAAGAGAGCTTGCAATGCACATGGATACAGTCATGGGAATTCCCATCCAGAACATAAGGCGAATGTATTTTACGCCCTCATCCAAAATCAATTCCGACTGAGTGTTTCCAATGAGCATGAACGAAAGCACTTGCCGAGGAAAAGCAATGCATACCAAAAAATACGGCACAACGGCAATCAAGCCCATTACAAGCTTAAACCTGAATGCCTGTTTCATGCCCTCTCTATCGTCTGCACCAAAAAACTGCGTCATGAAAATGCCACCGGACACGCAAATTGTATTCACAAAAACCATGAACACAAAAAGAATCTGCCCTGCAACATTCACTCCCGACATGGAAATGTCCCCAAGTCCCGAAACCATAAAATTGTCAACAAGAGAAACCATGCTCTGAATCAACTGCTGCATCATGATCGGCACAGCAACGGTTATGGCAGAACGATAGAACTGAGCATTGGCAAACAGCGTGCCAGTTTTTTTCCGAGTATTTTTATACATGTAAATTTATCCTTATTTCCAACTGTTGAACCGTACACGCTCAGGGAATGTTTTTTTGCGAGGTCCACGAACATCATCCAGAGCCTTTCCTACCGGAAGAATGCAGACAACATCATATTCTTCTGGAACATGGAGGATGGAACCTATTTTATCGCATATTCTGTCTTTGTCTGTAATATGCCCCTCGTACCAGCAGCTCTGATACCCCAGTTCTACAATGGCAAGAAGCATATTCTCTATTGCTGCGGAATAATCCTGCACGGAAAAACAGCGGTCGCGGTACGCGTATATTTTTCGTGACAATACCACAATCATTGCAGGAGCAGTCTGTGCAACAGGAGGGTCAAGGACAGCCTTTATCTTGTTCAACGTATCATCATCATTCACAATGACAATGTCTGTCGTCTGCTTGTTGCACCCTGAAGGGGCATCCAAGCCAGCCGCAGCAATAATCTTCAAGTCTTTTAAGGAAACAGCATCAGGGGCAAACGTTCCCCGGTAGCTGTGGCGTGCTGCCATAGTCTGAATGGCCGAATGCAAATTCAGTACATACAGCTGACAGGGATTTTCCTTGCCCCACACACTTTCAATCACATCAAGCTCCTTAAAGCCAACACTTCTGTAAAACGCATTCGTTTTGTCATAGCAATCAAACATGCCATACCTTACCGTCTTTACCAGCATGAATGAAAATCCATTGCGACGCGCATAGTCCCTTGCAGCATCAAACAGATTGCGTCCATACCCCCTGCGATGAAATTCGGGCTTTACGCCCATAACGGCAAGTTCCATTGTATCGGTGCCTGACTGTCTAAGGCACAGAAAACCTACAGGATTTTCCGAGTCATTTTCATAGGCTGCAAAAAAAGGCATCTGTACAGAATGTGCTATATACTTTTCCCTTTCAGATTCCACTTCAAACCATTCGGGAAGCGATTCCAATATCAAGCGCGACACACGTTTGCGTTCTGAGGTGTCTACAATAAATCGTATCATGTTATTTCCTTGCGTATGAGCAGACTGACATGCACGCCTGCAAACTGCATCGGATCTTTTGTTTTCAATGGCTAGGCGCACATGCCATCGACATGACATTGCAGGCGAATCCATGTTCTGCCCAAAAGAACACGCTGTTACAGGGCAAGTCCAAGAACTCGTCCTTTGCGAGTTAAATCGCCCCAGACGAGTTTTTAGAGGTTGTCATTATAAAAAAAAGAACGGTCTTACGGAATATGTTTCAGACAAGATGCACGAATTGCTGATGAAATGCACAGCTTTCATGCCAGCACGTTCATGAGTGACAGGTATGTTCCCCTGCTCCATGGTGTTTACAGGCAGCATCAGGGTTGTATTGCAGCGTTCCTGCAAGAAATGCAGCAGCAGCATCATCGCAAGCACCTGTTACACCACCGTACACCTTGATTCCTTCATTTGCAAGTGCTGTTTTTGCACCTGCACCAAGACCACCGCAGATAAGCACATTAACGCCATATCCTTTCAGGACACCAACAAGTTCTCCATGTCCTTTTCCGTTTGTGCCAACAACACGGCTTTCTGCAATGGTCTCCTGCTCTACTGTGTACAGCTTGAATTGTGCGGTCTTTCCAAAATGCTGAAAAATCATTCCATTTTCGTATGGTGCAGCAACAATCATTTCTTCCTCCTCTACATAAGCATATCATAAGCTAGTATTTACAAGTTGACAAGCCCCTGCTTGCATCTTTGGACAAAGACTCAACAATGTTCAAAGCCCTCAAGAAATTGATTGAAGTAAAAGCATTTAGTCTATATAATGACTCCATAATGAAGAAGTTTTTATGCATCGTGATATCTTGCCTTACCCTTTTTACACTGACTGCCAGAGCCGAAGAACAAGAACGGCTGCTGCATGACATTACTGATTCACAGGATGTCAGCGGAACATTTCCTGACAGAGTATACATACGCACCAGAACACAGTCCTACTGCAAATATTTTGAATTCATCCTGCACGAAGGAAAAATTTATGCCAAGCGCCCTCATGAAAAAAACTGGGAGCTGTTTTTAAAAACAGGCGTTCCCTTTACAAAGACCCTAAAGGACATAGCATGGTTTCCGACACCAAAAGAAGTCTGCGAAATTTCATGCGATGCGGACAACATCTATGCCGTTGACGAACAGGGAATATTCTACTACTGCTTTATTGACAGCAGTGCTCCTGTCAAAACGTTTTTCTGGCAAAGGCTCATCGGCTTTCCCAAGACGAAATACCTTCAGCTCAACGACCTTGTACTTTCCATGCGCGGCTGGTGCATGGGAACACGACGAAAAGACATCCTATGGTACGAAGACATCCACGGAGTGCAACATCACTGGGGAACAATGGGCATCGAAACCTATTACTTTTTAACCGAAGACGGTCAACACATCCGCTTTACGGATAGTGGACTGCCGGTAGATTTCAGCCGCACCATCCAGAACCCCGAAAACGGAAGCTTTATTGCCCAGAACATCAGCGTGTCTGGAGACACCGTGTTTTTAATCGGCAGCAACGGCACCATGTACACAAGGCTCATCGACTTTGACACCATGGGCTGCGACCCCATGTTCTTTCAATATACGTATGAAAAAATTTCCAAGTCTTCCACAGGAAGCGACTACATTTCCAATTACACTCCGTGGGCATTGCCGTCCGAAGACTGGCAGAAGCAGCCGAAAATCAAGCTCAAAGGCAAAGCCCGCCTTACAAAAATGCTGAGCATAGCACAGACAGGACGGGGAAACTTTGCACGGGAACTCAGAGTTGCAGGAACAGACAAAGACGGAACAGTCGGCTATTACCACAAAATGCTTTTGGACTCTGCATGGGCATTTGAAAAAGCCCCCCTTTTCTTAAAGGAAGAAATGTTTCTGGATCCAGCTCAGCCAGAATATGCCGAAAGCTACGTTGCAGACTATACAGGTCTTGTATTCAAGAACCACAGCATCGTCAGCGGAGTAACATGCACCATAAAAAACGTTGGACTTGACAGCGAAGACCGTTGCACCATCGCAATTTCAAATGGAACGGAATCGTTTAAATGCAAAATCTTTCCCATCGAAAAATGGACATACATCAAGCGGTACAACCCAGGACACGACGGCACGCCACGCTATTACTTCATTACAGCTGAACTTGATGAAAAGCAACTGAAATCATACTCAAAGGAATTCAGGGAAATGCTGACAGACATTTTTAAAGACAAGCACCACAAGCTGTTTGCCTTTTCAGCCGAAGCAACGGATACGTACTATCAAATTGAAACGGAAGGATATGACACGCGTTTGATCGTTGGGGGTGGGGCACAAAACACATATTCATTCTTCATGACAAAAGACGGCAAAAACTGCGAAAACCCATTCCTACTCAAAAGGAATTCCTCGCTCCTTCAGTTTGGCATTACCGATCCTCTGTCGGACAGCCTTTTGCTCGACGAACATCATGAATATACAGCCGCAGACAGTGATGAAATTGCAGCAAAAACAGAAGCAAACAGACAATATGCAAAACAGTTGCGAACCATCATCGATGAAAACTGGAAATCATTCAGCACAACAAACCTTTCCAGATGGGGATTTCATCTTGCAGACCTCATAACGCGAATTACTTTTTTAAACAAGCTGAACTTTCCCAAAATAAAGCAGATGACTTCGTTCGGAAACGATGTCATGACAACGAGTGCAGCCGTATACAACGACATTGCTTCATACACGGACTGGTCGTTTCCTTCCATTCTGGAACTGACGGAGCTGAGAATCCGCTACTACACAAAACTGTTGAACGACATACAGACACAAAAAGACAACGAAGACACCCACATGCTTTCGCCACAATTCCACAACTCATACACGGGGTTTTACGAAGATTTGAACATTCCCGAGCATTTGACGCAAGATGACGGAGAAGCTACCCTTGACCTGTTCGAACTGGGAACAATGTTCCCCTGGTTTGTATTAAAAAAATCAGACGGAATGGTGCTTCTTGTCCGACTCAAAAACTTTGCAGGCACTATTCTTGACACGAAAAAACCATATCAGTTTGACGTATCGTTCTGCCTCATCACATTGCCTGACTCCAGTCTACGCCAAAAGAGGAACAACACATTCATGAAAGACATAAACTCATACACCGGTCAGTTTGAGTGGGACGGCACCACGGCAAAACTGTACGTCAAGAATGCCGTGTTTACAAAGAGACTGCTTTTCAAAGGACAATAATAAAGGCTCATGCCACGAATTTATTCGTCTTCAAGCTCTGGAATGCGCAATTTCAGAGCCTGCATGAACTGCTCTCCAGAAACTCCATCGCGAAGACAGATGAATATGCAGTTTTCCCCAGCAATGGTACCAATGATTTCGTCCATGTTAAAGGCATCAAGAGCCTGAGAAACGGCATCGGCATGACCTCCGAACGTCTTGATGACAACAATGTTACCGCTGAATTCAATGCTGACGTATCCGCGCAGAAAATCCTGTATATAAATGTGCTCACTTTCGCGCCTGTCATCTTCATCTGGCAATGTATACACGTATCCGGAATGACCATCGCTGACTTTGCCGACTTTCAGCAGTTTTAAATCACGCGACAATGTTGCCTGCGTTACTTCGTATCCTTCTTTTTGAAGATAGCCCAGCAGTTCTTCCTGACTTTCTATCCTGTAATTCTTTATGAGTCTCCGTACCATCTTCAGACGGGTAAGCCGTTCCTTCAAAATAATGCCCCTAGATTAATTAAATAATTGAGCTACTTTCGAACATCGCATTTTCAGAGTTACCTTGAAAGAATGAAGTTTTTTTTCGAAGTTCCCATAAATGAATCTGAAAGTGGCCTATATACAGAATTATGCATAAATATACAAAAATTGTCAATATGGATAACACCGAGGTCTCTGCGACGAGCAGTTTTTCCCATATTGATGGGTGAAAAAACTCAAAAAAGATGCAAACGTTCCAGTACGGAACTCTCATACTGTAAGTATTGGATTCGCATACTGTAAAGTACTGGACATGCATACTGTAAGTATCGGGCTCACATACTGTAAAGTACTGGTCATGCATACTGACACAATGAAGATTCAAGGCACATGGAACACATTTCGTTGTGTTGCAAAACAGGAAAAACACCGATTTTTAAATAGATGAAAAGAAACATTTTACTTTCACTATTCCTCGCATTGTTTGTCTCGTTGGTCACGCAGAAATGTCTTGCCCATTCTGCAAAAAAAGTGTCCCCCGAAAGGCAAGAATTCATTGACCTTGCAATTTCACTGAAAGGAACACCATACAAGTATGCAGGCAAAACCCCAAAAACGGGTTTTGACTGCTCTGGTTACGTTTCGTATGCTGCAAATTTTGGTGCAGGCGTGCGGCTTCCGTCAAATTCAAAGGGCATGTACAAGGCTGTCGAAATCATCAGTGAAAAAGATCGTGAGCCAGGAGACTTGATGTTCTTCAAGACAACGGGCAATGGTACAATTTCCCATGTGGGAATATACCTTGGGCTGTATGAAGGAGAAGGAAAATTCAAGAACAAAAGAATTTTCATCCATGCAGCAAGCGATGGACCAGAAACAGGGGTCATAATCACGGCAATTGATGACCCCTATTGGTCAAAGCACTTTGCAGACTGGGGACGGATTCTGCCGAAAACAGAGTAGCTCCATAGGCTATGGTTTCTTGAAACAGATATTCGTCTCGCTCACACCGGTCAAATCGCGTGCTGTGTCTATTACATCTATTGTAAGGGAGCCGCTCCATGATTCTCCCGAATTACTCCACACCATGCCATTGCCATACAAGCACCATGTTCCCTGTGCAAACACGCTCACGTTTCCACTGTTTTTCGGAAACGCCCTGTAACCTACAGAGGTACAGCCTGAAGGGATTATAACTTGCCCCGAAAGCTTTGTGCACAGATAGAATGCCTTGTTGCCGACCTCCGTTACCGTCAGAGGCAGTTCCCCAATGCCCGTAAGGCAATCCGCTGCAGCATCAAAGGCGTTGGCAGGAATTGACGTTATCGGCAATTCACGAATATTAAGAGAAATGTCTACTCCCTTGGCGGCAAGGGCACTGGCAAGGGCTGTAAGACTGCTGCATGCGGTAATTTTCACAGAATGAGACATGCCAGCCTTAAAATTCATGGCTACAAACTCATCGTATGTACCGATAAAGAGAGGCCCACAATAGCATACCTTTGCATAGTAGTCTTTGTCTCCAGTTGTTCCTGAGGAAATAGCTGAAACAGGGCTACCCTCAAAAGCCGCATTGTCATACCAGCCGGCAAACTCATAATCTGCATTTCTTGGTACTGGAGTCGGAAGCGTGTACGGAAGGCTAGATTCTGCATATGTTGCAGGTGCAGATCTGAGCGTCAGCTGATATGAGTATGGTGGGTTGGGACTGGTATTGACATTGTGGTATGTTATGCTGTGGGTTGCAGCATCAAAAACCGCATACAGGCTGGTATCAGCATGGATAGGGCTGCCAAAGTTAAAGTTCGTTGTACCGCCGCTTGTGTCTGTCCAGTATGAGAATGAGTGCCCTGCCCACAAGGGGTTTGAAGGTTTTGCTACGGTCAGGCCGTCTGTAACCTCTACAGAAGAAATCTCAACGTATGATGAAGGACTTTCTGCAGTATATGAATGGAATTTTACAGTCCAATAACTCAGGCGTGACAGCGCTATGGTCACATCCTTTGTTGTGCCTGCCTCTATGTCTACAGAGGCAGAGCCTTTTGCCACTATAGTGCCGTTGGATTTTTTGCCATACGCCGTTACAGCGTAATGCCCCACCGGGATATTTGAAAATGTAAGGCTTTTGCCCTGTCCGCACGACTTTGAACTGGAATAGGCAGAAGAATCAATGGCAACAGTGAATAATTCTGCATCAGAAACAGCGTATGTAGCACGGGTTGCAGGCATGTGCACGCACAGCGAGCTTGCACCGCTTTCCATGCTTCCGCCGCTGGCTCCACCTGCACAGGAAACAAGAACACAAACACTCGCAAGTAAACACAGAATGTGTACAACAAAAGTGTTAAAGAAAACTTTTACCCCCCCTATACACACTTTTTTTTACTTTCTCGTATTTTAAAACAGTTTTAGGCAATTTTGCCATAGACTCCTCCTTTCCCATTTAATAATGCGGCGGCCTGCGGTTTGGAATGTCGCCTTCCAGCTGTTCCGCCATATCGCTTACTTTCTGCGCAAGCATCTTGTTTTCCTTGCGCAGAAGTTCCAGTTCTTTGGTGTGTTCAACCGTAACATTCTGAATTTGGGACAGGAAATCTTCCAGATACGCAAGTTTCGTTTCCAGAGTGATGAACCTGTCCTCAACAGTAGCTTCCATTATTGCATTCCATCCTAGTCAAGATCGTACACTTCACCGTACTTTACAATCTCAACATCCTTGTAACCGTTCTTTTCAAGATGTTCCTTCATGTACTGCTGGGCATCCTTTTCACCGTGGACAAGGAAAATCTTCTTCAAGCGGCTTGTATCAAGGTTGTTCAGCCATTCAAGAGACTCTTCGTAGTCCGCATGAGCACTGAACGCATTGATTGTTTCAACTTCGGCCTGAACCTTATAGTAGTCTCCAAGAATACGGACTTCCTTTACCCCATCGCGAATCTTGCGTCCCAATGTGTTTTCGGCCATGTAGCCGACAAGAAGTATGATGTTGTTTGGATTGGATATGTTGTTTGCAAGATGATGAAGGATTCTTCCCGCTTCGCACATTCCGTCCGCACTCAATATTATCATGGGACCATTCTTTTTGTTAAGCTCTTTTGACTCCTCTACACTCGTAATGGTCGTAAGGGAAGCAAAACCGAACGGATTTTTGTGGTGACGGAGGAGCGCCTCGTTCGTTTCTTCATCGTAGCACTCTGGGTGCAACTGAAAGATACCCGTTGCATTGGCGGCCATCGGGCTGTCCACATAGATTGGAATCTGAGGTATTTTTTTCTGGTCAACCAGCAGGTGCAAAAAGTACACCATTTCCTGAGCACGCTCTATTGCAAATGTTGGTATGATAATCTTGCCCTTGCGGTCAATGGCTTTGCGGACAAGGCGTACAAGGTCATCCATCGCTGCACTTTGCTTTTCATGCAGGCGGTTTCCGTACGTACTTTCCATAAAGATGTAATCCGGTGCAGGAACAGATACAGATGGATCACGGACGATAGGCTTTCCTGGACGTCCTAAATCCCCTGTATACAGAATTCGGATTTCGTCCGAAGGAGCACCGCGAAGAGCCTCCTCTCCGCTGACAACGCTGCCGCTTGTTTTTTTTGCCATAGCACCCCTGTTGAACAGCCTGTGCCACAGCCGCCTGTTGCCAAGCCCGAAACCGCTCGTAACCTGCCCCGAAATGGGGTTTTTGCGCTGCCCGGTTATTGTTATGTATGCAAAGGCACTTCCAAGGATATGCCCGGCATCAAAGAATTCCAGCTGAACGTCAGGTGCAATGTACATCTGCCTGTTATAGCTCAATGAAATTATCTGGTTTGCAGCCTTTACGCAGTCATCTTCCGTAAAAAGGGGCTTCCAGTTGAACCGCTCGCCTTTCTTTGAAGCTTGCTTCCGCAGGTATTCTGCATCACGAGCCTGAATGCGCGCGCTGTCCATCATGACAATATTCGCAAGGTCGCGTGTTGCAGGCGTTGCATAGATGTTGCCGTGGTATCCATTTTTTGCAAGAATCGGCAAAAGACCGCAGTGGTCATAATGAGCATGTGTCAGAATGACGCTTTCAATTTTGTCTGGTGCAAAATCAAAATCACGGTTCTTTTTGTCGGAATCGGAGCGTTTTCCCTGAAAAGCCCCGCAATCAACCATAAAACTACGTCCGTCTACTTCAAATATATGTTTACTTCCCGTTACTTCCTGTGCAGCACCTAATGAATAGCATGTAACACTCATAGATTACCTCCATAAAAAACAAACTACGCCCTTCATTATAAAGCATATACTCCAAATTCTCCAATCATTTTTTAGAAGCCTCACAGTTTGAAACTTGTTCACAGCATTTTTGGACAAGTTTTTCACTTTAGGGGGTTCATAAAATTAAGAAATCCTGTATAATATTCGATAATCTAAGAGATACGAGGCAGTTTCAACAGTCCAGACAGAGTTTTGAAGATGGTCAGAATTCATCTCAAGAACCGCAATGAAATGAGATTCTTGCAAGCCTGTTTCGAAGGTAACCGACTTTGGAGACCGGCTCATACGTATTTCAATGGTGAATAAGGGGTCATTTTGTACACACGGCAGCTAAAAAAGTGCCCTCAGAGTTTCGTCCAAGACGGAAAACCTGTCTTCGGAACTTTTGCAGGTCACTCAGAAAGGCTTGACATACGGGGCATCAAGCAACCCTATATAACATTGCCTACATTTGTTTCAAACCTTCGTATAAAAAGCCGCATCTCTTATTTCTTCAACATTGGTTCTTACATCGGTTGCATTGAGTTTTTCGATGCAAAAATGTTCGGCTTTTCAGAAGTCTGCTTTTGGAACAAAACGACAAAGCAACGGTTTGTATACCGTTCCGTCATGGGACCTCGAAGAAGGTTTGTTCCGCACAGTCTGATTCAGGCAATAACGGCAAACTACAGCAAGCGCAGGTACACTCGACTGAGCTGGGACAGAAAGAACGACAAGCTGTCTGTTATCTTCAACCTGCACGGAAGCAATGGTCGTCCCGGATCAAACGGGGCACTCATTTCCAAGTTTACGGGGGAACAGGTAGGAGAAATCATTACGTCTTCTCCGGCTCCAACATCGCGCAGAAGTTCCGTTCACTACATGCTTTCAACGCCCCTGCATGGAGCCATTTCGCAAGAAAAAAAACATGCAAAGCCCAAGACAATGACGGATTGCGAAGGTTCCGCCCTTTTTGAAATGAGCAGGACATACATGAAATTCCGGAGCAACGGAGAGTTGATAACGGGCATCGGCATGCTGAACGACAGGCAGATTTCCTTTCGGCTGCAGGTTACATCGCAGGATGCGGTAGAAAACGATGCATACAATGCGAATGTCCTGTTTTACGGAGGCTCGGTAACGCCGTTACCCCCTGTCGTTATCACGCATCCCTACGGGAAAATGGAAAAATGGATAATTCAGGACACCGAAAACATGGTTGACTTGACGTTTACACCTGTTTCCGACAATCCGAATGTCATCAGTGCATTCATATTGCGTTCCGAATACCATACGATATACGGTACATTTGAAGGAACATTGCTCACCGCACAGGGAGAAAAAATTTCATTCCGCTCCCTGCCGGGCATTTCCAAAAAGTTTCGTATACGGCTCTAGAGGCTTTAGAATAGAATTTTATTGCAAAGAGGTTACTATATGGCAGAAAAAAAACAAACCTACGCACCGGGCACATTAGATCACACAAGACAGAACATAGGCCCGATAGATATACAGGAAGCCCTTGAAATGCAGAAAAAGCTGGGCGGCGAAATCATTCAGGAACGATCGGAACCTGTAAACACACAAAACATGCCGCACCGTACAACACGGCGCACCGTCGTAAAATCGTCGGGCATGTCGTCTTCGGACGTTTCGGCACGGAGTGCTGCGGCCTCAACATCAATGGCATCTCCATCACGTCCATCCACAAGCCAGATTGTAAACGCTTCATCGGCTTCAAAAATATCAGATGATGATGAACTGCCGCCAATGGCCTCAAAGGATTTGAAGCAGATTGAAAACTTGATGATGGACTCAGAATACAACTTAAAGCCAAATTACGGGCTCTTGAATTTCCTGTACAGGATGTCATCAAAAAACAGGAAAAAACTTTCCCGCGACTTTGGTGAATTCTATGTCAAGAATTATGTTGACCACCTGCAGGCATTTATCACGACAATAAAAACGTTCATTCAGATTTCACCAGATACGTACAAGGCAAAAATTGCAACTGATACGGAATTAAAGTTCAAGTTCCTCCGCACGGTCGGCAAATGGACAATGCAGAGCATCAAGGTTGCAGCATTGGAACTGGAACAGAAAGCCGACAACCTGACTATTGCAATGACAATCCCCTTTGTCTCTGCCATTTACAAGGAACTGCTGACCATTTACTACATTGGCGAACAAAAAGTTCCCCTGCTCATCAAGGAAATTTATGCAGATTTGACCATATACCCTAAAATCAACAAGGACAAGATTCAGGAACTGGCAAAGCAGGGCATTACAGAATGGCTGTACATCTGCGACCAAGTAATCAAGGGGCTGTATCCGCTGCTCATGAGAATGTGCGGAACGGAATATGCAGAATATCCTCAGTTTTTTACGGCTCAAGTCGGTTCAATACTGAAATTTGTAGGACTGACCAAGTTTGACCTTCTTGTACCAGAAAAGAAAAAGCCGCAAAAGGAAGAAGAAAAGGTTGAAGAAGAGAAAAAGCCAGACGAAACGCGACACATTGCAGGACAAAAAGACGAAATTGTCGATGCCGGTCTGAAAATCCTTGAACAGCTGTTCCCCGATGCAGGATTTTCAAAACTTGAAACTCATCCAGACATGTTCCCGTACTTTCAGCCGCTTTACAAGTTTGGAGACGGATTCAACGCTCTTAGCCCGAAGAATGGCATTCAGGTGGCTCTGGTACTGATGAGGATTATAGAAGATTTGTTCCAGGGATGCAGGAACATTCAGTTCAACCTTAAGGCGGATGAAGTATTGAGCGACATTCCAGACGACATATCAACAATCCTTTCCGACTGGAGCTATTACCGCGAAGACCTCTTTGACAAAAAATATGGAGACTACCTGCGGCAGTTTGTAAACGCAACGTACACGAACAAGGATTATCCTAATACGCAATACGGAAAGGAATCTATAAACAACATGCTTTGGAGAACAAAGTATTATTTCTTCCCGAATTTCAAGTTCAATCCTCCTGTCCTTACAAAGCCGTTGAACGACAGTAAATACAAGCCTGTGTATGCACGAACAGACTACATCAGAACCGTATTCACTACACTGAGCCGCCGCATAGACGAAAACATCGCTGCAAAAAAAGCTGTTCTTGGCGTTTTGAATCCGTGGGATCGCTACAACTTTGACATTCCAAACACGATTTCCAAGCGGTTGGATGTTCTGTTGGGAGCAAAAAAGATGGACGATGTTACGTCTGCAACGAATGCAAACTTAATAAAATACACGCTGCTGATTATGGCTGTCTTGGACTGGTGGCTCAACAACCCGGCAAGTCCAGCCCACACAACGGATCCGATGCAGATTTACAGGGTTTCCGAAAAAGACGGTACTCCAGAGTTTTCTGCGCCAGAGCGTACAGACCAGAACCAACTTTTTGCAGACGGCATAAAAAAGGCCATTGCAAGCAGAAAGGCATGATATAAGAATTGCTTCCAGCAAAAAAAGACCTGTTCAGGAAAACAGCCTTGAACAGGTCTTTTTTTTTAATCGGGTACATATTGCTATGGATTACAGTTGTACTCCGCTCTTTATTTTTTCTTCAAATCGCTTGAGTTTTTTGTCGGCAAGAGGATTTTCCTTTCCTGCAAGAACTGCCCTCAGAGCTTCCATTTCTTCACCATTAAAGGTAACACCCGCATTCATATTGTTTTCAAACGAAGCAGTTGCCATAGGACACACCTTGCGCACCATTTCAAGAATGACTTCGGCATATTTCCTAATTTCATACTGGGCATGACTGTCCAGACGCAATTTAAGAAAATGAAACAGATTGTGAAGATCCATCTGCCAGTAAAATTCGGTATACAAGGCAAGGGGCAAATTGATTCTGGCGATTTCCCGTGCAAGGCCACCTTCCACCATAGCAGAATAAGTTTTGTAGGCCGCTTCCTGTCCTTCAATGAAATCGGTACGGATTTTTTCCGCCTGATCTTTTGGCAACGGTTCTGAAGAGCGTCCCTGCTTGTTGTCCGATGACTGGTTTGCAATGCAGCCGTCTTCGGGCACATAAAATTCGTCTTTCAT
>JAFVDR010000312.1 GCA_017476165.1 Treponema sp.
GCTCAAGAATGTTCTTACTGCTAATGGAGAAAATCGTGATAATCGGGAAGAATTTTGCAATGGGCGTACAGGAATTGAGCAGCATCACACTCAAACATGGTATACGCAGGTTTATAAAAAGCTGAAGGATTCGGTTCCGGGTGCAGATTCCGGTTTCTTTTGGTTTGGAGAAGAAAGCCAGAATGTCGTATATCAAACAATAACTCATGGTGCAATGGCAGTTTCTGCTGCTTCTAAGCATCCTGAACGTGCCCTCATGGTTTATGATCTTTTGCGCAATGACAAGGAATGTTACAACCTTATCAACTATGGCATAGAGGGCGTGCAGTATAAAATGAATTCTGCTGGATACCGTGAACCTGTTGCAGGGGCAAACGGCATCGTTACGAATTACTGGTGGGGAAGAAATGACAATCTCGAAGTTCGGGATTCCAAGACAGCGTGGGATGTTTTTGATGATATCAATGCGACCTACAATAAATGCAAGATTGACTATCCTTTCAGCCAGGTTGTGTGGAATCTTTCAAATGTGAGTTCCGAGTTGGATGCCGTGGCTAATGTATACGGACAGTATATGGGAAATATATGCTACGGACAAAATCCTGATCCTGAAAAATATGTTGCGGAATTCAGACGGGATTTGAAGAATGCTGGTATCGAAAAGATAATAAATGAGTTTCAAAAGCAACTGGATTCATTTTATTCAAGTAAAAGATAAGGGTGACTGTATATGAAAGATGCAAAAAGAAAGACGAGCCTTGTAGGAGTTTTGATTGCTACGATAGCGGCTGTTTATGTTCTTCTGACGAGTGCTCAGCTGTTTATAGTTACACTGTATTCCAATAAGTCAACAGGTAAAAGCTATGCAGAAAACTGCGGCGAAATTGCCCAGGCGTACTCCATGATGCTGACAAACAGGCTTAACATGTATTTTCGTGAAATACGGTACTATGTTGATTCTGATGCTGTGCAGACACTCGATGTAGATTATATTATTCGCTGGATGTGCAGCAAAAATGAAAGGAAAAGCGCCAATATTGATGCAATGTATTTCTGCACATTGGATGGAACCGCCTATCGGGATGATGGCACGGTCACTGATTTTAGAAACGAGGAATTCTTTAAGGCAATCGTAAATGATGGCAATTATGAGTATGTCAGCAATCCAAAAATGGATCCTGTCATAAAAAAGCCCATTTTTTATGTTGCACATGTTGTCGTTGTAAACGGAAAGAAACTAGGAGTGTTTGCAGGCGTATACCCGTTAAGTACGATTCAGAAAATAGTGAGCGACATTCAGCTTGGGGAAACGGGAAACGCGTGGCTTTTGGCTGGAGATGGCACTGTCATGATGTACCCTGAATCAGGCTATGCAATGAAAAAAAACTTTGTTACAGGCCTTTCGAGAGAAAATGCAGACCTCATGGACATTGCCCGTAATATGGTAGACCGCAAGACAGGTTTTGGATGGATAAAAGGAGGTGGAAACTCTCAGAGGCAGTTTGTTACCTATGCTCCTGTACATAATACTCCATGGAGCATAGGATTTACCATTTCCGAAAGCCAGATTTATTCTGCCGGACATTCCATACGGAACATCATGATAATCTCTTTCGTGGTGATTGTTGCTGTCCTTCTTGTCATTACTGCGCTTGTGCTGTTCAATCTGCTGAACCCCCTTAAGAAGATTGAGAAGACTATTAACGATATTGCTTCGGGGAATGCAAACCTTACAAAAAGAATTACAGTGTCTTCAAACAATGAGATTGGTGCTATAGTTGTCGGATTCAATAACTTTACTGAAAAGCTTCAGTCTATTGTCACTGAGCTTAAAAAGTCTCAAGGAACCCTTTCAAATGCAGGTGACATTCTTTCCAAGACTACTACAGGTTCTGCCAATGCAATTGAAAACATCAAGAGCAGCATTCAGGATACCACATCCGGCATTCAGGATCAGACAAAAGGCATAGATGACACTTCTGATGCAGTTACAGAGATTTCAAGCAGCATTTCTTCTTTGGAAAAAATGATTGCAAACCAGTCGGCTGGTGTTACTCAGGCTTCTAGTGCTGTTGAAGAAATGATTGGAAACATTGATTCTGTAAACAACACTGTAGCAAAGATGGTAAATTCATTTAATGTGCTTGCAGAAAGTGCACAAGATGGATATCACAAGCAGTCTGATGTAAATGACATGATTCTTAAGATTGAAGATGATTCAAAGCTTTTGCTTGAAGCAAATGATGTCATTGCAAACATTGCAGAACAGACAAATCTTCTTGCCATGAATGCTGCTATTGAGGCTGCTCATGCGGGTGAAGCAGGAAAGGGCTTTAGCGTTGTTGCAGACGAAATCCGCAAGCTTTCTGAAACATCTTCCACACAGTCTAAGTCTATTGGCGAAAGACTTCAGCACATCAGGGGATCTATTGAAAAC
>JAFVDR010000313.1 GCA_017476165.1 Treponema sp.
AATATTGAAATATAATAAACCTATTATTTACAATTCTGCGTATTTTTTTTCAAGGGAGAAATTATGTTGAAATGGATAAGTCATGACGATAAGTAAAAGAAAGGTGTTTTCCAGTTGAAAACGGGGGAACAGTGATTCAAGGAGATTTCTAATGAAAAAGGGCGTAGTCGTTTTAGGAAGCCTTATTCTTGCGCTTGCATTCTGCGTTCCAGCAGTTGCCCAGCCAAGTGCTAAGGCCGTGGAAACAATCGTTATCGATAACTTCGATACACCGGATAACATGGAGTGGAAATGGGACATTCAGGCAAGCCGCTTCATTGCAAAAGGATACCCAGTATTAAAGACTGTAGAGGGAATACCTAACTCTCTCCGTCCATTCCACAAGGACAGTGACCCAGCTGCCCAGGTGCTTGGAGCAAAGGTTTCTTATGACCGAAAGGGAGACAACTGGTTTGAAATTTACCAGAAGGATGCCAATGGCGAACGTTTTGAATATGAATTTGTAGGAACCATTACACAGATTGATTTCTGGGTATGGGGTGCAAACTACAACTATAACCTTGAGGTTCTCGTTCGCGACTGTGATGGTGTTGTACGTGTCTTGAATGCAGGTTCACTCAGATTCCAGGGCTGGAAGAACGTTATCATCAACGTTCCTGGTTGGATTCGCCAGCATTCACGTTTCCGCAATGGTCGTCCAAACTTGACTTTTGTAGGCTTTAGAGTTCGTTCTGCAGCAAGCGAAGCTGTTGACAATTTTGCAATTTACTTTGACCAGCTCAAGTATACTACAAACACATTGTCTAACATTTACGATGGATACGATCTTCGTGCTGTAGACTTCGGTGAAAACACAAACTCTGCAAACTAATTGGATAAGGCGGTATAATGATGAAAAAGATTTTCTTAGCTTTTTTGACTGTAGCATTGGTTGCTTCTGCTGGTGTGTTTGCACAGGCAAGCAACTCAAACGGCAGTACAAGTATTACTGACCCAAATGCAGCAAATATTGGTAATGATTCTGCAAGAGAGGCTCTGCGTGAAATTAGCGTAGACCGCTTTGAGCGTGAAGGTTTCTGGAATGTACATTGTTCTTCTGACTTTGGTGTTATTTCTGGTCGTCTTTTTGACGGCGGTCCTGATGCTAAAGAGCCTTTGAACGACATTAACAATACAGAATTGCAGGATACTCACGTATTCGGTGCAAAGATTGAATTCTTTAAGCGTGGTGTAAACTCATTCTACATCACAGCTGCACGTCCTCTTCCTATCGAAGGAATTACAAAGACAGTTTCTGTTTGGGTATGTGGACGTAACATGGGTCATCAGTTGTGGCTGTTGGTTCAGGACTACTATGGCAGCAACTTTGAAATCTGGATGGGTTCTCTTGAATTCAGTGGTTGGAAAAAGCTTACAACAGCTATTCCTCCTTCACCAGATAGCGAACATGGAATTATTCAGCAGAGCGCATACCATGGTGACAAACCAGGTCTCCGCATTGTAGGTTTCCGTATAGACTGCAGTCCAATGGAAGCTCGTGGTTCATACTACGTATACTTTGACGATTTGCGTGCTGTAACTGACCTTTATGATCAGGAAAACAGAGACGTAGATGATATGGATGATAGCTGGTGATTGATAACTTATAACTAGCTGATGTATCAGGTGGAAGCCCATGGTCTTGTGATCATGGGTTTTTTTTTGTACATTTGGCTTTGAGAAATGTCCTTTAGTTTTTCTTTCCTTTAGTGTTTTTTCAATGTTTCTATTACTGTAACTGGTCTGCCTTGCAGTTTTAGTGTTCTGTGTGCAAGGCTTTCTGCCTCGGACGGTGTGTGGGTGACCATGATGACTGTTCTGTTTTGTTCCTTTTGAAGCGAAGCAAACAAGTGCATGAGCTTTTCTTTTGTATCCGAATCCTGCGATTGAAACGGCTCGTCCATCAATAGGATTCCTGCCGGATATGCAAAGGCTCGTGCAAGGGAAACTCGTTGCCGTTCACCTCCGGAAAGTGCTTCGGGAAATGTATTTTTCTTTTCCAGCAATCCTGTTTTTTCCAAATAAGATGTTGCATGTTTTAATGCATCTCTTTTACTCATGCAGTTTGACAGTGGAAGCAATATGTTCTGCAACACCGTTAATTGCTTTATGAGGCGTGGTTCTTGAAAAATGTAGGCTTTGTTGCCGTAGTTGTTCTGGCTTGCAATGTAGTTGAGCAGTGTTGTTTTTCCGCAACCGCTCGGTGCAAGAATTGCCAGTATTTCTGATGCAGGTACATCCAGCGAAAAATCCTTGAAAATGAGTTTTTTTTCTTCGTAGCCTAAATTCAAGTGTTCTATGTGAATCTCTTTGCCATGCATGGTGTCGTTCTGTTTTCCTGAACTGTGTTGCCTGCAAAAAAACAGAGGAATGCTGAAGTACCATCTGGTACATGCAATTCCTGCCTTTCTTGCACTGTGCAACAGTACCTGTATGGCGAGGGAAAAGAGAAAGCTTGCTGCTATGATGAGTGCAGTAATGGCAAGCACCTGTTCGGTTTCAAGAATAGCCTGAGCATTTTGCATGTATGTTCCTACGGCTTTCGACGGCAGGCTCAGGACTTCGCCTGCGGCGACAACTTTCCATGTCATGCCGGCACAGTTTTTTATGCCTGTACATATAGAGTCGTAGGCATGAGGAATCCGTATGAACAGAAAGATTTGAAGCCTGGTGAGCCTGTACACGTGTGCCATGTGAAGCACATCCTTGCTGCAGGAGCTGAATCCTGTTTGTACGCATGTCTTCATGACCGGCAGCGACATGAGTATGGCTGCAAATATAGGAATTTCATCTGTCTTTAGCCAAAACAAGGCCAGTAAAATGACGGCTACGACAGGAACGGAACGGATGATTGCCAGAGGGAGTTCGAAAAAAGCACTGCAAAAGGGGATGAAGGCACACAGAACGCCAAGTATCATGCCAGCTACAACAGATATGGTAAAGGCTTCGAGGCATCTTTTTGCTGTGTATAGCAAGGCAATGATGAATTTTTTCTGTGCTAAAAGCTGTGCAGCCCCTTGAAATACAGATACTGGTGATGGCAGGATTAAAGGCGCATGAAGGTATGCGGCTGCAGTCTGCCACAGCACCAGCAGTACAAGGGCTGACAGTACAAGGGCCTTTTTACTTAAAGTAGAAGTCATCATCGGGAAGTGTTCCGCCGATTGAAGATTCGTTGAAATGAAGGAATACGGAGAGCAGCGATTCTACAGGTGAGCGTCCTTTTGTTGCTGGTGCAAAAGTGTATGCACAGTTTGGAATGGCTTTTGCTGCAATGGAGCCTGCAAGGCCTATGGAGTGCTTTTCAACAAGCTGTCCTGCTTCTTCGGGATGAGCCTTTGTCCATTCTGCAGATTCCTTGTAGGACTTTAGGAATGCCTTTACGATGTCTGCATGTTCCTGAGCAAACTGTCCGTTTACGACAATGAGTGTCATGGGATATGAATCTGTAGCATTTTGTTTTTTGTTGTACAGTTCCTGAATGTCGAGTGCCCGCTTGACATCAGCGTTCTTTGCCTGGGCAACCGTTGCAAACGGTTCTGGAACGAGTGCGTAATCGATTTTGCCAGAAATGAGTGCAGGGGCAATCTCTGCATTCGGAATGGAAAAATCAAGGGCAACGCCGTCTGCATTGCCGTCTGTGCCAATGCCCTGTGCATCCAGCAGGTAGCGCAGCATGTAGTCGGGAGTTGCTCCCTGACCTGCAACACTAACTGTTTTGCCGCGCAAATCGCTCAGTGTTTTTATGGATGAATCTTTTGTGATGAGGTAGAGCATGCCGTTTCCTGCAATGCCTGCCATTACGACAGCCTTGTTGTTCGTGTTGTACAGCTTTGCGGCCATGTTCGGAGGAAGAAATCCTATGTCTATTTCGCCTTTTATGAGTTTGGGAACAAGAAGAGCTGCACCAGCAAACACTTCGTACGAAGCGTCTGCTGTTCCTACAGATGCATTTTCCATCTGCTTTGCCATTGGAATTCCGCTAGGACCTGTAAGGACTCCGATGCGGACTTCTTTTATGTCTGTATGTCTTGACATTGAAAATGCAGTGCTGCTGCATAATGCCAGAATGAGTGATAGTGTTTGAAAAAGTCTTTTCATGCCTTCATTATGACAGATTATGCCTGTTTAGTCCATGAACTGTGCCGTGATGCAATAGACGTATGCCCGCTTTACAACCTTGCAGCGTTCTATGAGTCCTGCCTTATGGAATACCCATATCATGCATCGTACCGATTGTTCTGGGACTTTGAGCCCCTGTGACGAAAATGAGTTTTGCACGTCCTTAATGGTGAATTCGTGCGGTAGCCCGGAAGGAAGCATGCTCAGGTATGGTTCAATTCCATTGAAAACGTGTGCTTTACCTATTTCTTCAAGCCGTTTGCCTGTTTTTACCCAGTTTTTCATGAAGCGGCGTCTTTTGTTGCTTGACTGTACGGGCTTATCCGTTGCCTGCCGAGTTTCCGTCATGGTTATTTCAACAACTTCGAGGGTAAAGAGCGAATCCTGCAGGAAGCTGTACAGCGATGTCAGTTCCTTGAATACGGAATATATGTTTTTGTGCAGTGGACTCTTTCGTTTTGAATCTGCTGTTCCCTTGTTTGAGTATGTTTCGATGTATTTCGTTGTAACAAGTGGATATACCACGGTGATTCTCGTGCGTTCGTTCAGGAAGTACTGTATTTTGTCGCGAAGGTGGGCAAGGTTTGCCGTCTGAATTTCTATGATGCTTCCGTCGTGTGTCCGTATGTCTGCAATATACGGGCCCAACGGAACTTCGGTGCTGCTGCCTTCGTTCTGCATGGCGTAGTAGTGCTTGAGCGTTTTGTGCAGAGAACTTTCATTCAATGTGTTAATCATAATGGATGCGTATAAGTTTCCTTTCGTGCTGCATGAAAGTATACTGCATTAAAAAAAAACTTTCATTATCGACAGCTTTTTTTATTGACATTATAAGAAAAGTTATTAAAATGGTAAGTAAGTGGGAAATAGTGGGAAAAAGTGGTGAGCAGTGGCATGGATATGCTTATTGGTGAGTATCGCAATACGCTTGACGAAAAAGGTCGAATTCTTTTCCCGGCAAAGTTGCGTTCTGTTCTCCAGCAGAATGAACTTATCATTACGCAGGGTCTAGACCATTGTCTCATGCTTTTTACAACCGAAGAGTGGGTGAGCCTCAATGATAAAATCATGAGTGCCGCCTCACCTTTTAATGATCAAAAAAGACTTGTAATGAGGCGCTTCGTTGCGCCTGCACAAAAACTTGAATTTGACCGTTCCGGTCGCCTTTCTATTCCTCAGAATTTAAGGGAATATGCTTCTCTGAAAGGGGAATCTGTAATTCTTGGCTTAAACAAGTACATGGAATTATGGGATTCAGAATGCTATGAAAAGTATCTCAGTGAAACTGAAGAATCGTTTCATAGTGCTGCAGAGAGTATGAGCAGTATTCTTTTTTAGTAAAAAATTATCATTTAATACAGTCGGAGTCGAACATTGGAAATTGTCCATACGCCAGTTCTTTTGCAGGAATGTCTCTCTCTTCTGTCACCTGTCGGTGAATCCTATGAACATGATGCCTTGATGATAGATTCTACACTTGGTGAAGGCGGCCATTCATATCATTTTCTTTCAACATATCCATCGCTAAAGATAATTGGTCTTGATGCAGATGCTGTCATTCAGAAGCGTGCAAGGGAGCGGTTGAGTCCGTTTGGCGAACGCATGGAATTTTACAACGGCTGGTTTAACGATTTCTATCGTTCGTATCCTGCGGAAAAGCGTCAGCCGGACATCATTCTGTTTGACTTGGGAATCAGTGTCTTTCACTATGAGCGGAGCGGCAGAGGGTTTTCGTTTCGCTATGACGAAGCTCTGGACATGCGGTTGAATCCATCAGCAGGTGAAAGTGCCGCGGATGTGGTTAATTCCATGCCCGAAAAAGAACTTGCAAACATGATTTACCTGTATTCAGATGAGCGGTATTCACGAAAAATTGCTTTTGCCATTGTTCAGGCTCGGCAGCATGAACGCATTCTGTCCTCAAAGGCTCTGGCAGACATTATTTATGACGCTGTACCGTCTGCATATCGACATGGAGCAATCCATCCTGCAACACGAACGTTTCAGGCATTGCGGATTTACGTCAACAGCGAATTGAAGCGGCTTCCTCAAGCTGTTCATGATGCATTTAATGTTCTTGCTCCTGGCGGCAAACTTGGCGTCATTACATTTCATTCCCTTGAAGATAAAATTGTAAAGAATTATTTCCGAAATTTAGGTAAGCGGTGCGTGTGTCCTCCTGAATTTCCTGTCTGTACGTGTGGCGGAACGCCGTGTGCAGAGGTTTTGACGCACAAGCCTGTTGAACCCACGGAAGAAGAAGTAAAGGTGAATTCTCCGTCAAGAAGTGCAAAACTGCGGGTTGTAAGAAAACTTCGAAATGCCGATGAGTTGCGGCTGTACGGTGTGGAGGCTATATGAACAAGGTTTCCTTTGTGTTCAGATGGATTATGGTGTGTTTGATTGCATTGAGTATTCCAGCTCTCTTGGTCATGAACGGCATTCAGTCCCGAAAATATACTGATCTTGAACGCCAGATTTCGGAACTTGAAAAAAAGCAGGCCGATTTAATAGAACAAAATAAAAAGCTCATTACGGACATAAGCCTGCTTTCAAATACTGACAGAATTGAAAAAATTGCAAGAGACAATCTTAACATGCGGCCTGCTGAAACAGACGAGATTGTTCGCGTTGAAATGAAGGATAAGTCAAAATGAGTAAGAGCCTGCTGTCTTATGATGATGTCATTCTGGCCTCTGGTGGAGTTCACGTTTTGGGAACGGGGAATTTCTGTTTTACCGATGTTCAGACAGACAGTCGCAATGTGGTCAAGAACACCCTTTTTATTCCTTTAGTCGGGGAAAACCAAGATGGACATGCGTACATCCCTCAGGCAATAGAAAAGGGTGCCAGCGTTGTTTTGGTGCAGTTCAAGAACTTTGAGGCTGACAGCAGCATGTATGCTGCGCTTTCCCAGAACAATCCATCGGTTTTTTTCATTGCAGTAGACAATAATCTTGCGGCATTGCAAAGAATAGCGGCCCGCTACGTTGAACAGTTTCCTGACCTTATCAAGATTGGTGTAACAGGTTCGAGCGGCAAGACGACTACGAAAGAAATGATTCTTTCCGTTCTTTCTCAGAAATATGCCGTTGTGTCAAACAAAGGAAACTTGAACAGTGAAACAGGGCTTCCCCTTTCTGTGTTTGCGATACGGGCGGATCACAAGATTGGCCTTTTTGAAATGGGCATGAATCGAAAAGATGAAATCAAGGAAATTGCAGCTGTCCTAAAGCCAACATTTGCCGTTGTCACGAACATTGGAACTGCCCACATAGGTCTGCTTGGAAGCAGGGAAAACATTGCTGCAGAAAAGGCCCACGTGTTTGATTACATAAACCGTTTTGGCACGGCAGTCATTCCCGTTGATGATGATTTTACGGAATACCTGGCTTCGCAGGTGGATGGCAATGTGGTGTATTACGGCAATGGCTTGCCTGAAAACGTTCACTTGATTGCAGACCGAGGTCTTGATGGTACTGACTTTTCCATTGGCGATGTGCCTGTTCATCTTTCGCTTCCCGGTGCATACAACTATAAGAACATGCTTGCAGCTGTTGCGCTTGCTCAAGTGCTTGGGCTTACGGTTGAAGAAATCAAGGCTGGAGTGGAATCGTACAAGACGCTGTTTGGACGATGTGAAATCATTCACGGAACATACACGATTGTAAAGGACTGCTACAATGCAAATCCTGATTCCATGGAAAAGGCTTTGGAACTGGTTGCTTCCGTTTCGGGAACATTCAAAAAGTTTCTTGTTCTTGGCGACATGCTTGAATTGGGAGAAGATTCTGAAAAAGCTCATGAACATATAGGAAAGCTGGCAGCACAGTCTGGTGATGCATGCATTTTTGTCGGCAAGGAAATGCATGCTGCATACAAGGCCTGCGGCAAGAGCGATGCCATGTATGTTGCAGATAAATCTGATGAAAGCATTGCCCGCATTGTGGAGTTTATTAGGCAGACTGCTGCAAAAAATGATGTCATACTTGTAAAAGGATCCAGGGGAATGGCTCTGGAACGTGTCTGTGACGGATTACAGGGAGATGCATGATCATGTCGGATTTTACATTTCAAACAGACAGGACTGTTGGCTCGTATGTAAAAAGTGACTTGCTCTTTATTATCTGTACGCTGATTCTGTGGGGATTAGGCATGTTCATGCTGTATGTCTGCACCCCGTATACCGGAGAACGTCTGTTTTCCAACCGATACTATTTTGTGACGAGGCAGTTTGTGTGGTCTTTTATAGGATTTGTGGGATTGGTATTCTTTGCACTGATTCCCATGCATTCCCTCAGAAGGCTGCTTCCGCTGATTGTCATGGGCACGCTTTTCCTGTGTGTCGTTGCTATGTTGCCGGGCATTGGAAGTGAGCGAAAAGGTGCCGCCCGATGGATTCGTCTTGGTAACTTTGGTACTGTCCAGCCATCTGAATTTGCAAAATTTGCAGTGGTTCTGTTTCTTTCGAATCTGTTCAGCAAGCATGCTGATGAACCGAAGTCAAAGCAGAATTTCCAGTATCCCTTTGTCGGACTGCTTGTTTTTGTCGTGGTCATCTTTTTGCAGAAAGACTTTTCTACAGGACTGTTTGTTTTTTTTGTAGGGAGCCTGATGTTTTTTGTTGCGGGTGTCTTGATGTCATGGTTTGTGCCCCTGATGCTCCTTGCAATTCCTGCAATAGTGTTGATGATTACGATAGAACCGTACCGCCTTATGCGTGTCATTGCATTTTTTCATCCGGAAGAATATACCCTGTCATCGGGGTACCAAAAATTTGCTTCACAACGTTCCATTACTGCCGGAGGACTCTGGGGAAACGGATTTGGTTCGGGGCTGACGGAAGTGTTTAAAATTCCAGAAGTTCAGACCGACTACATTTTTGCAGGATGGGCTGATGCAATGGGTCTTGTTGGGGTAACGGTCTTTTTCCTTTTGCTGGTTTTCTTTGCAGTACGTGGGTACAGGATTGCTTTTTGTGCTAAAGACAGTTTTGCGTCCTATGCCGCATTCGGATGCGTAACAAGCATTCTGGTGCAGTCGCTCCTGAACTGTGCCGTTGTATGTGGTGCTGTTCCTACAACAGGAATTACGCTCCCGTTTTTTTCTTCGGGAGGTTCTTCCCTTATTGTTACGTTGTGCATGTGTGGTTTTGTCATAAATGCTTCCCGTTTGGGAACGGATGATGAGCTGGGGTGAACATCAGGAATGAATAGTTTTGATAGAGGGTGTTGAAGATGAGTGATTTTGTAGTTTCGGAACATATTCCTGTTGCAGAACATGGACAAAAAAAAGATTCTCGCATAGCGATTGTAAAGATAATCGTTTTGATTCTGTGCATTTTGCTGGTCATAGAGGGCATTTTCTATATGCTCATCATACCGTGTCTGGCACCTGTAAAGGTTCAGTTTTCGGGGTTACAGAATCTTTCTGCATCGGTTTTATTGGACAAGCTTGCCCAAACAGGAAGTGTAACGTGGATTCAGTTTGATTCCAGCAAGGCTGTCGATGTTCTGAGCACTCTATCGGCAGTTGATACGGTGTCAGTGGACAAGGTGTTTCCCGATAAAGTGCTGATTACGGTTAAGGAACGAGTTCCCGTTGCAAAAACGATTGTTTCCATAAATGGTCGCTCAATATCTGTTCAAATTGATGAAAATGGTGTACTATTTTCTAATACGACATCTGTAGCCAGTGACAGTAACATACCGCTTGTTTCTGGTCTGCCCATTGAAAACATGCAGACTGGAATGAGGTTTCCTGCAAAATATACCCCGCTTATGGCTCAAATTGCAGAGATTCAGAAGCTTCCACAGAAATATTTCGTGGCAATTTCTGAAA